>CAMLRI010000110.1 GCA_946482385.1 uncultured Cellvibrio sp. | reverse complement strand
CTGGAATTGGTCAACGCCTGCCGCGCCTTCGATGCCGAAGACGCCGAGGAAGATATCAGCCCCCTGCAGCACTTTTTGGATACCGCCGCCCTCGACGCCGGCGAAACCCAGGCCGATGAATTTGAAGACGCGGTGCAGCTGATGACCCTGCACTCGGCCAAGGGCCTGGAGTTCCCCCTGGTGTTTTTGGCCGGGGTGGAGGAGGGGCTATTCCCCCATAAAATGTCCGCCGACGACCCGGAACGGCTGGAGGAAGAGCGCCGCCTCGCCTACGTGGGCATCACCCGCGCCATGGCCAAGCTGGTGATCACCTACGCCGAAACCCGCCGTCTCTACGGCAGCGAAACCTTCAACAGCGTGTCGCGCTTTGTGAAGGAAATCCCGGCGGAATGCATCGAGGAAGTGCGCCTGAAAACCGCCGTCACCCGCCCGGTCAGCTTCCAGCGCAAAGCCGCCCGCGACAGCCTGGTGGAAACCGGCGAGGACACCGGCTTTAAACTCGGCCAGCGGGTCAGCCACCCCATCTTCGGCGAAGGCGTTATCCTGCAATTTGAAGGCACAGGCCCCAATGCGGTGGTGCAGGTCAAGTTTGAAAAAATCGGCAGCAAACGCCTGGTGATGCAGTACGCCAAATTGCAGGCCATTTAGTGGGCCTCAGGCGATCTGGTGACGGGCAGGCAACATAAATTTTGATGACAGCGAAGGATCTATGAACTCCAAAAACATCAACTACTACCCATTGATTATCATCCTGCTGGTGGCGGCATTGGTCGTCACTTTTGCCGCCCTGGTGCTCAGTAAAAACCAGGGTGCTAGCCAGCCCGCGCCTGAAGCAAGCCCGGCCAGTTCCAGTGAGGTTTTCCACTGGAAGATGGTCACCTCCTGGCCGAAAAACACCCCTGGCCTGGGGGTGAGCGCGGAAAAAATCGCGCAGGTTATCAACGAGATGAGCAACGGCCGCTTGCAGATCCATGTCTATGGCGCCAATGAGCTGGTGCCGGCTCTGGGGGTGTTCGATGCTGTCTCGTCAGGCAGTGTGGAAATGGGTCATTCGGGCGCTTATTTCTGGCGCGGCAAGGTGCCGGCGGCGCAGTTTTTTACCTCGATCCCCTTTGGTATGAATGCCCAGGAACAAAACGCCTGGCTATTTCACGGCGGCGGCCTGGAGTTGTGGCGCGAGGTTTATGCGCCCTTTAATTTGCTCCCTTTTCCCGGCGGCAACACCGGTGTGCAAATGGCGGGCTGGTTTAACCGCGAGATCAACCGCGTGGAAGATTTGCGCGGTTTGAAAATGCGCATCCCCGGTTTGGCGGGCGAGGTGTTTAACGCGGCGGGCGGCACCTCGGTCAATATCCCCGGCGGCGAGTTGTACACAGCGCTGCAAACCGGGGTGATAGATGCCGCCGAGTGGGTCGGCCCGGAAAACGACCAGGCTTTTGGCTTCCATCAAATCGCCAAATACTACTACTACCCCGGCTGGCACGAGCCGGCGCCTACGCTGGAATTAATCATCAACAAAACGGCCTTTGAGCGATTGCCCAAGGATTTGCAGGCCATAGTCACTTACGGTGTGCGCGCCATCAACCAGGATATGCTCGACAGCTACACCACCAACAACAGCCGCGCGCTGCGCAACCTGGAAGCCCAGGGGGTGCAGGTGCGCCGCCTGCCCGATGAGGTGCTGGCGCGCTACTACGAAATCGCCCAACAGGTGTACGCCGCCCAGGCCGCTAAAGACCCATTGTTTAACAAGGTGTACGAGTCTTATAGGGCGTTTATGAAAGACACAGCGCCCTACCAGAAAATTTCCGAGCAGGCTTACTACCAGGTGCGCGAGCAATTGCGTGTAGCTAAAGGTGCGGATTCGGACGCGAATTTGGATGCCGGTGCCGAGTAGCTTCTTTTAAAGATCTTGCTGCCTTAAAAATCCAACTTGCTTTAAAGATCCAGCTTGCCGCCCTGGGCGCTAATGTCCACCAGGGCGGCAATTCCGCCCTGGCGCAACTTGTCCATCAGGCGCGCCAGTTTTTCCACTTCGGCGGCATCCAGCTGCTCGCCGTGAATAAAGCTCAGCCGCTGTTTGGCCACCAGCTCGCGCACATACTCGGGGCGCACCCGCAGGCGTTCGGCGGCCTGGGCGATGGAGAAGAGTTGCTGCAGCATAGTGGCTCCGGCTGGGGTGGGGGCGAATTACTATGCCACACTTGCCCGGCTTTAGTCCCCGTTGCCGGCACCAGCAGACGTACGGCTGTGGTTGGCGTTCGGCTGTGCCATAATTTCGCTTTCCCCTGCCCACAAAAGGCTTTTGTTCATGGCTAACCTTGGCACCCTTTACACAGTGTCCGCCCCCTCTGGCGCGGGCAAAACCAGTTTGGTCAGCGCGCTGGTCAAATCCAACCCGGAAGTTTGTGTATCTGTCTCCCATACCACCCGCCCCATGCGCCCGGGCGAGGTGGACGGGGTGAATTACCACTTTGTCGATCACGCCACCTTCGAGGCCATGCTGGCGCGCAACGAATTCCTGGAGAGTGCGCGGGTGTTCAGCAATATGTACGGCACCTCGCAAAAATGGGTCGTGGAAACCCTGGCCCAGGGGCTGGATGTGATCCTGGAGATCGACTGGCAGGGCGCCCAGCAGGTACGCAAACTTATGCCCGGCACTGTCAGCCTGTTTATCCTGCCGCCCTCCCTGGCCTGTTTGCGCCAGCGTTTAACCGGCCGCGGCCAGGATGCAGAATCGGTAATTGAGGCGCGCATGGCCGAGGCCATGAGCGAAATGTCCCACTATGTGGAAGCGGATTACCTGATTATCAACGACGACTTCACCACCGCCCTGGCGCAGTTCCAGGCGCTGATTACTGCCCAGCACATCCGCCGCGAGGCCCAGGTGCAGCGCCATGAGGCGCTGTTGCAGGCGCTCTTGGCTTAACTGGCCGCAGCCTCTGGCGTAAAATTAACCAGCAGCAGAGTTGGCAGCCTTCGTGCTTCTGACGCATAATGGCTGCCCTTTTTCAGAACCACCTTTTGGTAGCGATTTATGGCACGTATTACTGTTGAAGATTGTTTGGCCCACGTAGACAACCGTTTCGAGCTGGTAATGGTTGGCAGCAAGCGCGCGCGCCAGCTGGCCATTGGCGGCAAAGAGCCCTTTGTGCCCTTAGAAAACGATAAGCCCACCGTAATCGCCCTGCGCGAAATCGAAGAAGGCTTTATCGACGCCAGCATCCTCTTGGAAAAAGATGTGCTGCCCCAGCCCAAGCAAGAACCGGTTTACGATACCGAACTGTAATACGCGATTGACTGTTCCCCAGCCGCGCCTGCGGCTGGCATCTGTGGAGTAGGGCGTGCAAACCATCGAGGCTTTAAGCCACCGGCTATCGTCTTATCTCGAGCCTTCCCAAATCAATTTGGTGAAGCGCGCCTACTTCTACGCCGAACAAGCCCACGACGGCCAAAAGCGCCGCAGCGGCGAAGCCTATATCACCCACCCCCTGGCGGTTGCCGATATCCTCGCCACCATGCACATGGACCATCAGAGCCTGATGGCGGCCATGCTGCACGATGTGATTGAAGATACCGGCATCAGCAAAAAAGCCATCGCCGGCCAGTTTGGCGATTCGGTAGCGGATTTGGTGGATGGCGTGAGCAAGCTCACCCAGATCGAATTTGAATCCCACGCGGAAAAGCAGGCGGAAAACTTCCAGAAAATGGCCCTGGCCATGGCCAACGATTTGCGGGTGATCCTGGTCAAGCTCGCCGACCGGCTGCACAACATGCGCACCCTGGGCGCCATGCCCCAGGAAAAAAAGCGCCGCATCGCCAAGGAAACCCTGGAAATCTACGCTCCCATCGCCCACCGCCTGGGTATGAACGATGTGCGTCTGGAGCTGGAGGACCGCAGTTTTTACTGCATGTACCCGCTGCGCGCCACGCGCCTGCAGGCCGCACTTAAAACCGCCCGCGGCAACCGCAAGGAGCTGGTGGAACAGATCCAAACCTCCCTGGAAAAACGCCTCAGCAAAGAGAGCATCAGCGCCCTGGTGATCGGCCGCGAGAAGCACCTGTTCAGCATCTACGAAAAGATGCGCACCAAGAAAAAATTCTTTAAGGAAATTATGGATGTCTACGCCTTCCGCATCATTGTGGACAGCGTGGATACCTGCTACCGGGTATTGGGTGTGGTGCACAACCTCTACAAACCGGTGGCGGGGGAGTTCAAGGATTACATCGCCATTCCCAAGGCCAACGGCTACCAATCCCTGCACACGGTTCTGGTGGGCATGCACGGGGTGCCGATTGAGGTGCAAATCCGCACCAAGGAAATGGACGACATGGCTAACAGCGGTATTGCCGCCCATTTCCTCTACAAATCCAACAGCGACGATGGCATCAACGCCAGCCACAGCCGCGCGCGCCAATGGGTGCAGGGCCTGTTGGAAATGCAGAAAAACGCCGGCAACTCCCTCGAATTTATTGAAAACGTAAAAATCGACCTCTTCCCCGACGAGGTCTATGTATTTACCCCCAAAGGCAAAATCGTCGAGCTGCCATCGGGCGCCACCCCGGTGGATTTTGCCTATGCGGTGCACACGGATATTGGCAATACCTGCGTTGCCTGCCGTATTAACGACCGCATGGCGCCCCTGTCGCAGCCGCTGCAATCGGGGCAAAAGGTGGCCATCATCACCGCCCAGGGCGCCCAGCCCAACCCCAATTGGCTCAACTTTGCAGTGTCGGCCAAGGCGCGCTCGGGCATCCGTCACTTCCTCAAGCACCAGCGCCATCACCAATCGGTCACCCTGGGCAAGCGCATGCTCAGCCGGGCCCTGGCGGAAATCCATGTCGACCTAGAGCATCTCAGCGAAGAGCAGCTGCAGCGCATACTGCTGGGCGTGCAGGTGGATAGCCTGGAGAAGCTCTACGAAGAGATAGGCCTGGGCAACAAGGTGGTTTACTCAGTGGTGAAACTGCTGGAACCCGAGGCAGAGATAAAACCCAAGGCGGTGGCCAATTCGGCGATTACCATCGACTCCGCCGAGGGCATGATGATCAGCTTTGCCCGCTGTTGCCGCCCCATTCCCGGCGACCCCATTATCGGCCACATCAGCTCCGGCAAGGGTCTGGTGATCCATCAGGACACCTGCCGCAATATTGCCGAGATCCGCAACTACCCCGACAAGATCAGCCAGGTGAACTGGGCGGCCACCGTGAGCGGCGAGTTCCTGGTGGATGTGCGGGTAGAGGTGGAAAGCGAGCGCGGCATTATCGCCACCCTGGCCACCCGCATTACCGAGCAGGGCGCCAGCATCGAGCATATCAACGTACACGAGCGCGACGCCCACAACAGCGTGATCCACCTGTGTATAGGCGTGCACAACCGCATCCACCTGGCCAATATCATGCGCCGCATCCGCACCCTGAGCTTTGTGATCCGGGTGAACCGCTCCAAGAATTAATCCCGACGAATCCCTCCCCGGCCCTCCCTTTTGCAAAGGGAGGGAGCTTCCCCCTTTGCAAAGGGGGATTGAGAGGGATTTATGGACTAGGGGGATTAGAGGGAATTTTGCTTTATACTCGCCCGCTTTCCCCGGTAGACCAGAAGGCCAAACCCATGACCAACAAAGCCATTATCCACAGCGATAACGCTCCCGCCGCTATAGGCACCTACTCCCAGGCCATCAAGGTAAACAACACGGTTTACCTTTCCGGCCAAATCCCCCTGGACCCTAAAACCATGCAATTGGTGGAGGGAGACTTTGCCGCCCAGGCGCACCAGGTGTTCAAAAACCTCGCCGCTGTGTGCGATGCCGCCGGTGGCAGCCTCAAGGACATAGTCAAGCTCAACATCTACCTCACCGACCTGGCCAACTTCCCGGTGGTGAATGAGGTGATGGGGCAATATTTCCAGGCGCCCTACCCCGCCCGCGCCGCCATCGGCATTAACCAGTTGCCCCGCGCTGCGCTGATTGAAGCCGATGGCGTGATGGTGATTTAACCCGCCGTCGATTCCGCGGCAGTGCTTCGTCCATAAAAACCCTCACCACTACTACAGCTCTGGTTCCAGCAACCACACAACGGTGACAAGGATTATGGATCGGCGACAATTTCTGGCGCTCTCGGTGGCGTCTTTCTCTCTTGCAGCATGCGGCGGTGGCGACGGCGCTGGCAGCGGCAACTCCTCCTCATCCAGCAGCTCCAGCCCTGGCGATCACTTGCCCTGGGGCGAGCTGGATGCCAAGCTCGGCGGCGAACTGCTGCGCCCAGGCGCGGCGGCCTATGAAAACCAGCGTCAGGTATACAACACCCGCTACAGCGCCCGCCCTTTGGCGGTGATCCGCTGTCATAGCCCGGGGGATGTACAGGCGTCTATCGCCTTTGCCCGCCAGCATGGGCTGCAGCTGGTGCCGCGCTGCGGTGGCCATGGTTATGCCGGTTACTCGGCCAGCGAAGGCGGCCTGGTGCTCGACCTCAGCCCGCTCAATAGCATCCAGTTAGAGGGCGAGATAGCCCATATCGGTGGCGGTGCCAAGCTGGTGGATATCTACGACCAGCTCAGTACCTTGGGGGTGTGTATCCCGGCGGGTTCCTGTACCAGCGTCGGCATAGGCGGCCTGGCCCAGGGGGGCGGTATCGGCATAGTCGACCGCGCCTACGGCCTCACCTGCGATACCCTGGTGGCTGCCCAGGTGGTGTTGGCCGATGGCAGCCTGGTGGAATGCAGCGCCGATCAGCATCCCGAGTTGTTCTGGGCCCTGCGCGGCGGTGGCGGTGGCAACTTCGGTGTAGTCACCCGTTTTAGTTTCCAAACCCATACCACTACCGACATTACCACTCTGGAAGCTTATTTTGATTTTGCCAATTTTGTGGCGGTGATGGCTGCCTGGCAGGCCTGGCCGGATAGTCTGCCCGACAGTATTTGGGCCCAGGTGATTCCTGCCTGGGGCACGGGCGCGGTCAGCCCCCAGTTGTACCTGCGCGCCTTTTGCCTGGGCAGTCAGGCGGAT
>CAMLRI010000109.1 GCA_946482385.1 uncultured Cellvibrio sp. | reverse complement strand
GGAGCACCTGGTGGGTTTGGGGCGCGCGCCCTGGCACAAACCCATGAGTGGAAAATCGGTGCAGGATCGTCAGGCTATAGAGCGGGCGATCCAATTAACCGAGCTGGGGCATTTGCGCCAGCGGCGGGTGGATACTTTGTCTGGCGGCGAATTGCAGCGAGCGCTTCTGGCGCGGGTATTTGCCGGTGAACCGCACATCATTTTGGCCGATGAACCTATAGCCGCACTCGATCCCTATCACCAATTGCACATTATGGAACTGCGGGCCGAGCATGCCCAGCAGGGCGGCTGTGTGCTGGCGGCCCTGCACGATTTAAGTTTGGCTGCGCGTTTTTGCTCGCGCCTGGTGTTGCTACACCAGGGCCAGGTAGTGGCCGCCGGCACTCCGGGCGAGGTGCTCACCAGCGCCAACCTGGAACAGGTGTATGGCATTAGCGCCTATGTGGATTGCCGCGAGGAAGGTGTAGTGATTATTCCGCGTAAGCGGGTGGTGAACTAGGGTGGAATTTATCTGGTGCCAGGAGTTTGGGGTATAACTGCTGAGACACGCCGTAAACCCATCCCTGGGGGCTCGACATCGACATCCATGTCTCAGTCGGTCTCAGCAGTTATACCCCAAACTCCTTCATAGATTGTGCGAGACTCTTAAACAAAAAACAGGCGAAAACCATGAATGCAGGTTTATTCCGGGTACTGGCCAACCTTTGGCCGCCGCTATTTTTTGCCGGCATTAAAGCAACTTACCTCAGCAAAGATTACCGCGAAGCGCGGGTGACTTTATTTTTGCGCTGGTACAGCCGCAACTATGTGGGCGTGCAATACGGCGGCAGCCTTATGTCTATGACCGACCCCTGGTATATGTTGATGCTAATGCACAACCTGGGGCGCGATTATTTTGTGTGGGACAAACACGCCGAAATCGACTACATCAGCCCCGGCAAAAGCCATGTCAGCGCGCACTTTCTTATCACCGAAGAAATGCTCAGTGAAATACGGGCAAAAACCGCCGGCGGCGAAAAATTTTTACCCACCTACACCGTCGAAATCCGCGACCGCGACCACACATTGGTAGCCCGCGTGCGCCGCACCCTTTACATCAAACTAAAACCGCGCGCCCGCCGCGCGGGCAGCGAGTAATATTTATGATCAATGTCGCCCTTTGTTCCTACGGCATGTCGAGCAAGGTTTTTCACGGGCCGCTGATTAGCGCCGAACGCGGTTTGCATTTGCACAGCATTTTGCAGCGCAGTGAACCCACCGCCCAGGCGGATTATCCGCAAGCCAGTATTGTGAAAACCTTCGATGAGATAATTGCCAATCCCGATATTCACCTGGTGGTGGTCAACACGCCCAATGAATTCCATTACCCCATGGCCAAGGCCGCACTGCTGGCGGGCAAGCATGTGGTGGTGGAAAAACCCTTTACCCTCAGCATCGCCGAAGGCGAAGAACTGATTGCCCTGGCGCAACAGCAGGGGCGGGTATTGGCGGTATTCCAAAACAAACGCCTGGAAAGCGACCACCTGGATGCGCAGCAAATTATTCAATCTGGCCAGCTGGGGCGCATCGTGGAAGTGGAATGGCACTACGACCGCTATCGTCACATAGTCACCCACAAAAAATGGAAGGAAGATAATTTGCCGGGGTCGGGCACCTGGTTTGATTTGGGGATTCACATGGTGGATTCCATCTTGTGTTTATTCGGCAAACCCCAAGCCGTATACGCCGATATGCGCAGCCTGCGCCGCGCCCAAGGCTCTACCGATTATTTCAATGTGAACTTCCACTACGCCGATATGCGCGTACTGCTGCGCTCCAGCACCTACGTGAGCGAGAAGGGTGCAACGGTTGCCATCCACGGCGACCAGGGCTCATTTTTAAAATTTGGCCAGGATGTGCAGGAAGCGCAATTGATGCAAGGCGTGTTGCCCGGCATGCCCGGCTGGGCGCAACCGGGGGCAGATAATTACGCGGTCATCGCGCGGCAAACCGACGCTGGCCTGGAGCGTCAAGTCACGCCCGGCAGCAAGGGGTGTTACGAAAATTTTTACCGCAATATAGTGCAGGCGATTGAGAATAGGGCAGCCTTGCAATTCCACCCGCAGCAATCGCTGTTGGGGGTGGAATTGTTGCTGGCTGCCGAAGCCAGTGCGCGGGAGCAGAGGTTGGTGGCGATTTAAGCCACTTTGAAAAACGCCATTAATTGTTGCAGGTGCAGCGACTGATCGTTGGTTTGTTCCGCTGTGGCCGCCAACTCTTCGGCGGCAGCGGCATTTTGTTGGGTGGCGCGGTTAATTTGCATCATCGCCTCGTTCACTTGCGCCAAACCGCTGGATTGCTCCAGCGAGCTGGCGGAAATTTCCTGCACCAGGTCGGAAGTTTTGGTAATGGCTGGCACCATCTCCACCAACAACTCTCCGGCGCGTTCAGCCAGTTGCACATTGGTGCTGGTGAGTTCGTCAATTTCTTGCGCCGCCGCACGGCTGCGCTCTGCCAGTTTGCGCACCTCGCTGGCCACTACCGCAAAACCGCGCCCGTGTTCACCGGCGCGCCCCGCCTCAATGGCCGCATTTAATGCCAGCAAATTGGTCTGGTAGGCAATCTCATCAATAATCGCTACTTTTTCCGCAATGGAGCGCATGGCCTCAACGGTCTGCGATACTGTGCCGCCGCCTTCATCCGCTTGCTGCGCCGCCTTGGCGGCTATGCCATCGGTAACCTTGGCGTTGTCGGCGTTTTGTTTTACCGAGCTGGAAATCTCCTCCAGGGAAGCGGAAATTTGCTCCACACTGCTGGCCTGTTCGGTCGTGGCCTGGCTCAGGCTTTGGGTGGTGGCCGATACCTGGGTGGAGGCCTGGGTGAGTGCATCCGAAGTGCTGAGGATATCGCTAACAGTTTGCGACAAGCGCACCATGGATTCGTGCATGGCGCCCAGTAGCTGGCCGAACTCATCGCGGCGCTCGCTTTGGTGGCGAAAGGTCAAATTGCCTTCAGCCAGCTCGCGCACCGCTTTGGCGGCAATTTGCAAAGGTGTATTAATGCTGCGGAAGAGCGCTATCGACAGTGCAATGGCAAGTATTACTCCGATCACGGCGGTAATTAGCATAGTGGCCGATGTGCGGGCGAAATTTGCGGCGGCAGATTCGCGTTTTTCTACCAAAATTTGTTCCAGCCGATCCTGCATCAAATCCAACTGGTGGCGCATGGCTTCGAAATCTTCTGCCGCTTTGCCTGTACTCAGTTGCATGGCTTGTTGGCGCGAATTGGCATCGGCCTGTTTGGCCAGGGCTACTACCTGGTCGGTAGATACTTCCCAGGTATCGCGCAGGCCGGTGTAATTTTTTTGCAGCTCTTGCAGTTGTGCATCTTTTACCAAGGCAAAAAAAGCATCGACCCTGTCGCGCGCCTGCTGCTTGTTTTCCTCGTGGGCATCGAGCAAGCCCTGGAATTGATCGCTCGCGGGGTCTGTGGCAATCAGGGTGCGTTCGGCTACCAGCGCCTGCTGCAAATCCCGGTCGGAGGAATAGAGCGTACTGGTGCCAGGCACATAGTGGGTGAGTATTAATTCGGTGGTGGCGTGTTCGCGTTGAAAGGCGTAGGCAACAAAGATTAGCAGCAGTAAAAAAGTCAGGGTTACCAGGGCAAAGCCACCGCCCAAGCGTTTGGGAACTGAGATATTGACCAGCATACAGAGACCCCTCTGTGAGTGAAAATCCTGTTTGGTTGACCAATAACTCTAGCGGCAACTGCACGGCTGCGCCACTTAAGGGCAGGGAAGAAGTGTTAAGGAAGTAAAAGCTGTGAGGAAGGTGCTGTGAGGAATGTGCTGTGATGGAGGCGCTTTGAGAGGTAAGAAGCGCTATGAGAGATAAAAAGTAGCCATAAACAGCTGCCCATAAAAAAGCAAAACGGCCGCAGCCGTTTTGCTTTAGCGGGAAAACTCTACCGAATTAATTATTTTGGAAAGAGCACTTGTTGGGGTTGCCACCTGGGTCTGAACCGAAAGCAGTTACGGTACAGGCAATGCTGCCTGGCACAGAAACTTTCTTCAGTACCCAGCTGCCTTTGCGGCCAAAAGCAACCCAGCCTGAGCCAGAGTTGACGGAGCAGGTGCCGCCCAAATCGGCGCACTTGGAGAAGCCTGTGGGGTAATCACCAGTGCCGCTCAGGGTAGGTGCACCGCTGGCGCTGGATGAGCTGGAGCTGCTGGATGAACTGGTACTGCTGCTGGCGCTGCTGGTGGCAATGCGTGCAGAGGCAGCGTTGGAGTTGGTGATTACACCGCTGGTGGTGTTTTTAATCCAGTAGTAGTAAGTCACGCCGGCAGTGGCGGTGGTGTCGGTGTAAGCGCGGGTTGATGCAGAGGGAACGGCAATGCGCACACGGTCGCTGGGATCCGAATCTGTATCGCGGTACACCTCTTGGGTGCCAATGGTCAGGCCGTTAACGCTCCAGCTGAGGTTGATGCTATTGCTGGTGGCGCTGGCACTGAGGTTGATGGAACCACTGGCGGCAGAGCTGCTGGATGAGCTGGCAACAGAGCTGGATGAAGAAGCCACGGATGAACTGGATGAACTGCTACCGCCGCTGCACACAGATGTGGTCAGTTGCGCGCCGTTTTTACCCACACCGGCATAGCTGGCCAAGCGGTCTTTCACACACTGGGGTGTTACGGGCGCATAGCTGTAGGGCAGGCTGATGGGGAAGGTGGCGGTGGTGGTCCAGTTGGTGGCGTCTATAGTGCCGCCGCTGGTCCAGGTGATGTTGTAGGTGGAGAAATCACCTGGGTTGCGAATGTTGTTATTGCGCAGATCCCAGAAGCCGCAGTTGCTGCTATCGAAGCGGCAGGTTACCGGGTTGGCAGCATTCTGGAACCAGTTGCTTTCAATCAGCGCGTAACCGGCTTGGCGCACGTTAATGCCTGATCCGCCAATGCCGTCGTAGAGGTTGTTGTACATGTGAGTCCAGCCGCCGCGTTGCAGGGGCAGGCGTGCATTCACGTTGCGGTAAATGTTGTGGTGGAAGGTGATCTTGCGGCCGCCGGCGATGTCGCTGCTGCTAGAGCCATCCAGGCCCACTTTTTTGCTGTCGCGGATCAGGTTGTAAGACACAGTGATATTTTGCGACGATTTTTTAATATCAATCGCACTTTCAAAGGTCAGGTCGCCATCGGGTGAGCCGTTGCACTCGTTGTTCACCGCAAACAATTCGTTGTGGTCGATCCACACATTCACGCCGCTGTCGATACGGATCATGTCGGCATCGTTATTGGCGCCGCCCAGGGCACCAATTTTCATGTTGCGTACAATCACGTTTTCCGATTTGTTAATCACAATACCAAAGTTGGCGGAGGAGCCATTGGCGCCCTGGATGGTAACGCCCTTGGTGAACTCTTTGATTTCCACCTTGCGGTATTCATCGTTCCAGTGGGGCTTGGGGCAATTGCCCGATGAATCAACGGTATGGTCTCTAACGATTTGGTTAATCAGTGAATCTTCATTGCCGGTGTAGGTAATGATGACCGGATAGTTGCCATCTTTGGCGTCTTCGATGATCTGTTGGATTTGGGTGTGGGTAGATGCGCTAAAGGATTGTGCGCCCGATACGTTACCGCCATCGGTGGTAGCAAAACCCCCGGTAGCGGCAGCCAGGGCGGCGCTGCCAGTGAGTAATCCAATAGCGGCGGCAGTTGCTTTAAGCGCAACACCGATTTTGTGAGCAATATGTTGGTTCTGCATTTTTACAATCTCGTCGTGATTATTGATATTGGCGACGGATTGACCGATGGCATTGCTTGCGATTGTGAAGAACTAACCTTCCGGTGGTATACAGCATCATTATTTTTATTTTGCCAGGTAGCTGCTGCGGTTACGGCTAACAGAAACGCCTGAGCGAGTAATTTGTGGGCTGGCAGTGTATGCCAGCGCTGTCATCTTACACGGGTTTAGCGCGAAATCCAGTTTGCCCGGTGTGCATAGCTCACACTTGTTTCTATTGGTGACGCCTGGCGCTGGCTTTGGGTAAGGCGGGAAAATTTGGCTGATATTTTTATGAGTTATATTCTCTTGTGATATTTATTAACTTATAGTGTTGATAATCATTATCATTTAAATTAGGATGGCACTTCAAATCTTACGAGAGCCCAAGGGCTTGGTTATTGAGGTGTTATCCATGCGTTGTTTTCGGTTTTTGTCGTTTTCCCTGGCGCCAGCGGCGCTGCTGGGGTTGCTTTCCTTTCCTCTGCAGGCCCATACCCCTTATTTAGTGCCCACCAGTTTTGAGCCTTTGCACCAGGGCTGGGTCAGCCTGGATGCTGGTTTTGTCGAGGTGTTTTTCCAGTCTGAGGTTGCTTTTGATAAGGGCGACTTCAAGGTGTTAACCCCTCAGGGGGAGTGGCTATCGCCCGGCCGCTATGAGCAGTTGACCACCCGCAGCCTGGTAGAGCACCAGTTGCAGCAAGAAGGCACCTACCGCTTTAGCACCGGCCTGCGCAAAGCGGCGGTGTTCCGTATGTACGAGTTGAATGGCCAGCGCAAGCACACCCGCGACCCTAAAGAGGTTTTACCCAAGGGCGCCAAACTGCTCGATCACTACCAATCAGTCACCCGCGCTGAAACCTACCTGACTCTCAAGGCCCCCAGCCAGCAGGCGCTTAAGCCCCACAACCAGGGTTTGGAGATAGTGCCCGTCAGCCACCCCAGCGATATCTACGCCGGTGAGAGCTTTAGTGTGCAGCTGTTGCTGGATGGCAAGCCCCAGGCAGATAAAGAGCTGCAGATTTTCACTGGCTACAACGGCAGCGAACAGGAAATCCCCAGTCAGAGTGCGCGCACCGATAAGACGGGCAAAGCCCAATTCAACTTGCCCGATGCCGGTGTTTACCTGATGTACGCCCGCCAGAGCGCGCCTGCACCTCAGGGGGCCGCAGCGCCCAATTATGGTTATGTCTACACCCTGACATTTGCCGTCAATCCGCAGTAATTCCCCTTTGGCCATACGAGGACTCACTATGACTCGCATTCCTT
>CAMLRI010000108.1 GCA_946482385.1 uncultured Cellvibrio sp. | reverse complement strand
CAAAAAGCGGCAGAAAGTGTTATCGAAGCTTTCCGCGAATTGCGCGCCGAATTTTTGGTGCAGGAATTTATTAAAGAAGCCAACGGCAGCGACATCCGCTGTTTTGTGGTGGGCGATAAAGTAGTCGCCGCCATGGAGCGCACCGCACAGGAAGGCGAATTCCGCTCCAACCTGCACCGCGGCGGCAGCGCCAAGGTCGCCAAACTAACCCCCACCGAAAGACGCACCGCCATCAAAGCCGCTCAAACCATGGGCCTAAAAGTCGCCGGCGTGGATTTACTGCGCTCTGCCCGTGGCCCGCTAGTGATGGAAGTCAATTCATCGCCCGGTTTGGAAGGCATTGAAGCCGCCACCCATAAAGACATAGCTGGAATGATCATTGCGTTTATCGAAGAAAACGCCAAGCCTATGACGACTAAAAGGGCGGGTAAGGGGTGAGTTAATTTTAATACGGAAGCTAAAACAAAAATCCCCGGCTAAGCAATTGGCCGGGGATTTTTGTTTGTGGTTTTTGAAAAATGTTTTAACCGAGAGCATTTACTCCTGCGGCCAGAAGCTGCCAGTGACTTCTGAACCGTGGACGAAAAAGATGCTGTTGTTGTGCAGCAAGCCGCGGTCGTTGCCGTACCAGTTGTTGTTTTCTTGCGTGTTGTTGGCTTGCACCTCGCCGAGGTGTTGCAGTGATGCGCTATCGTCGCTGAGGCCGTTGATGGCGAGCAGCTGCAGGCTGGCTTGTGGTTGGTAGAGCCAGGCATCTTCGCTGCTGGAGTTGTTGTTGTAGCTGACCAGCGGCAGGCTGATGCGCAGTTGGTCGTCGCTGGCCTGTAAAAAGCTGAGGGCGCGGTGATCATAAAGCGCTTGGCTGTGGCTTAGGTTGTCGCCCAGCAGATGCTGGCCAATTAATTGCGGGCTGCTTAGGTTGCGGATATCAAACAGCCCGGCCTTGATGCCGATTGGAAAACCGTTGGCGTCGGTTTCGTAGCCGAAGGAAAATAAATAATCATCGCCCACCGGGTGCAAGTAAGTGGAAAAGCCGGGCAGCTCCAATTGGCCGGCGATCTGGGGTGCGGCGGGGTTGGCTAAATCCAATACATAGAGCGGGTCTTTGCGCTCAAAGGTGACAACGTAAGCGCGCTCGCCATAAAAGCGCACGGCATAAATATCTTCACGCGGTTTGCCGATGGCTTCGGGATTATTGTCATTGGGCAGTTGCGCAATGCTGGTTAATTCCTGGCTGTCGTCTGTTTCTTGCAGTATGTGCAATTGGTGCACAGGTGAGCCTGTATCGTCATAGCGCGTGGTGATAATGCGCAGGTAATCATTGTGTTCATCCATGCGGAAGGATGGGGCGCTCCAGCCGAGTAATCCCTCAACTGCGCCGGTTGCACGGTAATCTATCCCTTGCTCGCTGAGCGAAAATTTATGCAGCAGGGTAAAGGCATTCCAGTTTTGCCAGGGGCTGGTGTCGGATGCGCCCAGGTAAAGGTTGTCGAGCGAGACATAAATGCCTTGGGTGTTGCTGTTAATACACACCGACTCCACCAATTGCTGCGTGGCTAAATTGATGGCGGTGATGTTTACCAAGTTGAGGTATCCCAGATTATCGTTGCTGGTGTTGGCGATCAGGCAGCTGTTGCTTAATGGCTGTGGGCTGCCATCGTTAATGCGATATTCCGGCAGCAATTTGTGCAGCTGGGCGTTGTTGATTTGTTGTTCGTTGGCAATTTTTTCTTCGGTGCTGGCGGCGGCATAATTTAATTCGGCAAGGTGCGGCACAAAGCTGCTGACCAGGTACAGCATATTGCCAATTTTGCGCGAACCGAGCAGGTCGCCATCCATACTCAGCGACCAGGTTTGGTTGGGGCTGCTGGGGTTTTGCACATTGTAGAGGCTCAGTTGAATACCGCTTTCCATGGGGTAGGGCGCAAAGCTGGTCATGGCGGCGCGGTCTGTGTCCAGGGGTTCCATAATGTTCCACATGCCCCAGGAGCGGCGGATGCTGGCGAGGCCGCTGGTCTGTTCGCCGTCGCCTACCAAATAGAGCTCGCTGATATTGCCCCAGTAGGAGGCTTCTATTGCGGTGCTGCTGATGTGGCTAACGCTGGCATCGCTGGGGTCGGTGGCAAATATTTTTAAACTGGCACTGGGTGTTTCGCCGCTGTAATCAACGGGCGTAGCAAGATAAACATAGCGGCCATCGTATTTCACATGGTCTGCTTCATCGACTCCGGTAACCTGGACATTAGTGCCGGAAAAATTATCGGCGCTTTCCGTTGAGTTATTGGTGGGTGCTACCAGGGCATTGTCGCGCACTACCTCACTCATATCGCTGTGTTCCCGCAGCGAAATGCGCAGGCCATTTTTGACCAGGTCGCTGAGTTCGGCGCTGGAGGCTTCGCGCAGGGGGGTAGGTTTGAGTGGTGCTTTACTGAGATGTGAATAATCTGGCGCCACCGGGGTTTGTGGCTTGCTATCGCCACCGCTGCTGCCGCCACAGGCGACGAGCGTTAAGCTGATTAATATGCAGGGAATAAAACCTTTCATCGCGTACTCCTTTGTGCTGATTATGAGTGCTGGTTATGGAAAGCCGATGGCGGCTATCTTAAGTTCCAGTGGGCGATGAAATATGTAAGCCTGGCGTGCAAACTTGTAACAATTTGTAATGCTGTGAGTGGCATCTAGTGCCGGGAAAAATTAGGCGCCAGGAGCTGGCGCCAAGGCCGGTTATTAAGCGCCTATTTTTAACCGCGATTCCAAACTAATCACTGTGCCGTCAAAACAAAAACGGCCGTTGTGGAAGTGGCTTTCCAGTTGTTTGGCGGTCATGGGTTTGGCGTAGAGGAAGCCCTGCACCTGGTCGCAGCCTTTGCTGCGCAGCCAATCGGCCTGGCTTTCGTTTTCCACACCCTCGGCGACTACGCGCAATTGCATGTTGTGCGCCAAACCGATAATGGTTTTGGCGATGGCAGCGTCGTTGGCGTCGTCGTGAATGTCGTGGATAAAGCTGCGGTCGATTTTTAATTTTTGGATGGGAAAGCGCTGCAAATAGGCGAGTGAGGAATAGCCAGTGCCGAAATCGTCGATGGCGAGGTAAGTGCCCATTTGGTTGAGCTGGTTGAGCTGGTTGATGGTTTCACCGGCGTGCTCCATGGCGCAGCTTTCGGTGATTTCCAATTCCAGGTATTTGGCTTCCAACCCGGTTTCTTGCAGTATGGCTTCCACTTTGCCGGGGAAGTTTTTTTGGCGGAATTGGCGCGGCGATAAATTTACCGCCACCTTGCCGACATTTTTGCCCGCATCCAGCCAGAGTTTTTTCTGCTTGCAGGCTTCGCGCAGTACCCATTCGCCGATGGGCACAATCAAGCCGGTTTCTTCAGCCAGGGGAATAAAGTGCGCGGGGGATACCAGGCCGCGCTCCGGGTGCTGCCAGCGCACCAGGGCTTCCACACCGGTCATCTCGCCGGTTTTCAAATCGATTTGCGGTTGGTAGTAAAGCGCCAGTTGGTTTTGTTCAATGGCGCGGCGCAAATCATTTTCCAGCAGCAGGTAATTAACCGCTGTGGCATTCATGCCCTTGGTGTAGAACTGGCAATTGTTTTTGCCAGCCTCTTTGGCCTTGTACATGGCGATGTCGGCATTCTTTAACAGCTCGTCGGTGTCGGCGCCGTCGTCGGGGAAAATGCTCACGCCAATACTCACAGTGGCGCTGATGGAATGGCCGCTGATATCCAGCGGGCGGGCCAGGGTGGCGAGCAGTTTGTTGGCGACAAAAGTAATGTCGTCCATATCGTGTATGCCTTCCAGCACTACCACGAATTCATCGCCGCCCAGGCGCGCCACTGTATCCATATCGCGCACACCTTCGGTGAGGCGCATGGCGATGGCTTTGAGCAGTATGTCGCCGGCGTCGTGGCCGAGGCTGTCGTTAACGATTTTAAAGCGGTCTATATCCAGCAACATTAAGGCGACTTTGGAGTTGCTGCGGCGCGCCCGCGCCAAACCGTGATAAATGCGATCGTAAAATAATGAGCGGTTGGGCAGGGCGGTGAGCGCGTCGTGGAAGGCCATGTAGTTAAGGCGCGATTGTTGTTCGCGCAGGGCATTTTCCGCCAGCTTGCGCTCGGAAATATCTGTGCCTATGGTGCACACGCCAAACACTTTTCCTTCCTTATTGCGCAGCGGGAACTTCACCATTAAATAGGTGTGCAGGCTGCCGTCTTTGTGCATTAAATCCAACTCGACTTCATAGGTCTGCTGGTTGGTTTTGGTGGCCAGGTCTATGTCCCACATGGATTGGGCAATATCCTGCGGGAACACATCGAATACGTTTTTGCCGACAAAGCCGCTTTCGTCGATATCGGCCATGTGTTTGAAATGGTCGCTGGCGAGTACCACATTGCCGTTGAGGTCTTTTACCGAAATCAGCGCCGGCGAGTAATTCAAAATGGCATTGAGGTAGGTTTCGCTGGCCCAGAGTGCCTGTTCCGCCAGGCGATGGCGCTCGCTCTGCTCCTCGTGGTGCCACATATCAATAATTTGCCGCACCAGCAGCGAGCTAAACGTCCAGAGGGTATCCAGCTCGCGCACGGCCTGTTCCAGTTGGGGCAGGTCCTGGGTGGATTCCAGGTAAAACAGCGCGATGGTTTTATTTTTTTCCAGAATCGGGTGCAGGTAGCAGGCGCGTGAGCCTTTCTGGGTAAAGGGGCTGCCCAGTTCGATTATGTCGAGATGGTTAAGCTTGCGCGTGGCGCCGGAGTCGAACACCTGGTGAATAATTTGATGGGGCAAATAATTGAGGCGGCTGAGTGAGGTGGCCAGGCCGTTGACCATAGGTTCGTGTTGGCCGGCAGCGGCTATGGCCTCCACATATAAATGGCTGTCGCGCTCCACTACCAGTACGGCGCGGCTGATGGCGGGTTTGGCAATAGCCATACGCACCAGGCGCTCGGCGATTTGTTTGTGGTTGAGGTCGGTAAACAGTTGTTGAAACTTTTTAATCAGTTCAACGGTTGAGTGTTTGCTCGCGGTGTTGTCGTTGTTCGGCATAGTTGCTCAGTGGGGTGATAAGTCAGCCCTAAAGGGGCATCACTACCTGGGTCAAATTAAGGTCAACTGGTCGGATGCCTTGCCGGGCACCTGCCTGCTACAGCGACTCACAGCTGGCCTGGGTCGCAGCCCCTGGGGGCGGTGCCATCCAAAGCCTTAATAACCGGTATGAAACGCTTGGGTTATTAGAGTTTTTTTGCATGACAAACAAATACCATAAATCTTTCTGCAATAAAAATTTTGCTTTATCCATAAGCACTTAGCAGATAAATCTGTTTCCAAACTTCACACTTGGATGCCTATTGTGCAAAAAAGATGAAAAATGTGCCAATACTATGTTTTTATAAGGGCGCTTATTGGCTTTTGCCCTTGTGGGCGCTGGCGTTGAACTAGACTTACAGCAGAGTTCTTGCCACTTAAAATCCTTGCCACTTAAGTCACGGAGTTGTCATGCGGCGTTTGGTTCCTTTCGTCGGTGAAAAACAGATTGCGCGCCCGGATACCGATCAGGAGCGCGTTAAGCGCGCGGCTGGGCGGGTGATTGACGAGGTGGTTAGCACTGTTGGCGGCGAAAGCAGCTGGGATGACCTGGTGCCCAACGATTGGCCCAGCAAGCCCCTTACCCCCAGGCCCCATGGCGGGGCTGGCGTCACCCGGCCAACCAAGGTGGGTTACAGCCCCGGCTCCCCCAAGCCTAACCAAAGCCCTGCCCGCACCACCACCCTGGTGTATTCCGACAAACCCACCTTGGACTGGATCAGTATCAACAATGGCCGCGGCCTGCGCATTAGCATCCAGGGCAATATCGACCACGAGCTGCGCCCCGAGTGGCAGCGGTTGTTGAATGAAACCCAGGATGAGAGTGCCGCCGAGTTTGAATTCAACCTGGCCCATGCCGGGGCGCTGAGTCTGACTGGCCTGGGCATGCTGCTGTTATTTAAGGAGCGCAAAGGCTCCAGCCGCGAGGCCATTACCCTGTGCAATTGCAACAAAGAGGTTGCGCAATTACTGCACTGGACAGGCATGGATAAATATTTTGTGATTCAGGCAGTGTCTGCCCCCGATGCTTGAGCAATAGCCCGCCGCCGCTTGGTATTCACGGCTCCGCCTTGTATTGACTGGTCTTTTTGGCGATTATGCCGGCTGTGTTTTTTGCGCCTGTGTATTTGCCTGCATGGGCGCCCCAGCCGAGCCTGCCTATGACCCCGCGCAATTATCTTTACCTGCTGCAAAAATACGACGAATACCAGCCGCAAATTGAACGCCTGCTGGAATCCATTATCACTTCACTGCCGCCAGCCAAACTGCATGCCGATGCGGAATTGATGCATACCAAGGTGGCGCAATTGCACCAGTCTTACCCCTTTGTTGAGCTGCTCTATTGCATTGATGAGCATGGGGTGCAGGTGACTGATTCCGCTGCCGCCCCCAATATTGCCGACTCCAAGCGGCGCGAACCTGGCTTGGGGTCGGATCGCAGCAACCGGGTGTATTTCACCAGCGCGCGCGACAACAGCCGCGCACTCACGGTCACCCAGCCCTATCTTTCCAGTGCTACCCAACAGTTGGCCATTTCGGCGGTGCAGCGTTTCGCCGATGGCCAGGGGCAAACCCGCTATCTGGTTATTAATTTCAACCTGGAAAAACTCATCACTTTTTTAAACGGCGATGCCCTGCGTTTAAAAGTGCACCCGCTGTTCCAGGTGGTGTACGGCATTATTGGTTTGATGTTGGTGATCGTATCCGGCCTGCTGATTTTTTCTGCCGGTAAATCCCTGTTCGATGTGGTTTACGAACACACCAACACCGCCACCCAGGCGTTCCATTTGGTGATTTTGGTCACCCTGGGCCTGGCTATTTTCGACCTGGGCAAAACCATCCTCGAGGAGGAGGTGTTGTTGCACAAGGATATCCACCACACAGATTCCACGCGCCGCACCATCAGCCGTTTTATGTCGGCGATTGTGATAGCTGTGTCGATTGAATCCCTGCTGCT
>CAMLRI010000107.1 GCA_946482385.1 uncultured Cellvibrio sp. | reverse complement strand
ACGAACAATCCCTGAGGAAAAACAATGGCAGAAGTAACCGTTAACGAACTCGCCACGTCAATTGGAGCGCCGGTTGAGCGCCTGCTTAAGCAAATGCAGGAAGCCGGATTGCAACACAAAAACGCCAGCGCCAAAGTATCGGACGATGAAAAACAGCGTCTGCTCGCCTATCTCAAAAGCAGCCATGGCGAAGCTGCCGGTGAACCGCGCAAAATCACTTTGCAGCGCAAAACTACCACCACCATCAAAACCGGTACGGGTAATGCGCGTAAAACCGTAAGCGTGGAGGTGCGCAAAAAGCGCACCTACGTAAAGCGTGAGGATGATGTGGTTGATGCAAGCCTTGCCGAAGAGCCGCAGGAGCTGATGGAGGACGTGCAGGTGGAAGTGCCGGCGCCCGAGCCTGTCAGCCAACCGCTGCCCGAGCCGGAACCGGAAGTGGTTGCTGTAGAAGAGCCTGCCGCCGCTGAACCAGCGGCTGAAACGGCACCTGTATCCCATAGGGTCTCCTTTACCGATGGTATCGAGGAGAAGCGCCGCGCTGCCATTGAGCGTCGCCAGGCAGAAGAAGCGGCCCGCCAGGCCGAGCTTAAAGCCTTGGAAGACGCCAAACGCTCTGCCGAAGAAGCCAAGCGCGGTGCCCGTGGTGATAAACCCGCACCAGGCAAGGCCAAGCCTGCCGATGCAGCGCGCCCGGCCAAGGGTAAGCCAGGTGTGCCCGCTGTCGCTGTGGTGCCTGTACCCGAGCGCGAAGACAACAAACATGGCCATGGCCACAAGAAAAGCCATCGCCGTGAAGATGATTTTGATGAAGAAAGTGCTGAGTCGCGCAATAAGCGCGGTGCCGGCAAGGCGGTGAAAAAGACCGCTGTTGCCGCCGGCCCGAAAAAGACCAGCAAAATTGATCTGCTTGATTTCGTCGGCGACGATGAGGATAGCGATGTACTGGCTCGCCGCAGCCACATACGTGCGAACCACAAAAAGCACAACAAACACGCCTTTAAGAAACCGACGACCCAAATCGTGCACGAAATCGACATTCCCGAATCTATTCCAGTATCCGAACTGGCCCAGCGCCTCACCATCAAGGTGGGCGAACTGATCAAGCGCCTGATGAAAATGGGCGTTATGGCCTCCATGAACGAATCCATCGACCAGGACACAGCTGTGCTGATCGTGGAAGAGTTGGGCCACAAGGCCAACCTGGTGAGCGAGAACGATATCGAACACGCCCTGGAAAAATCCCTGGAAACCGAAGGCGAGCTGTTACCGCGTGCGCCTGTGGTGACCGTGATGGGCCACGTTGACCACGGTAAAACCTCGCTGCTCGACTATATCCGCCAAGCCAAGGTGGCTGCCGGTGAAGCCGGTGGTATTACCCAGCATATCGGCGCCTATCGCGTATCCACCTCGCGCGGCGAAATCGCCTTCCTGGACACCCCCGGCCACGCCGCCTTTACCGCCATGCGCGCCCGCGGCGCCAGGGCCACCGATGTGGTGATTCTGGTAGTAGCGGCCGACGATGGTGTTATGCCGCAAACCGAAGAGGCGATCATGCACGCCCGCGCGGCCAATGTGCCCATAGTGGTGGCCATCAACAAGTGCGATAAGCACTCGGCAGACCCGGATCGCGTTACCAATGAGCTGGTGGCCAAGGGTGTTATCCCCGAAGCCTACGGTGGCGATACCCAGTTTGTGCAGGTATCTGCCCACACCGGCCAGGGTATCGATGAACTGCTGGAAGCTATCTCCCTGCAGGCAGAGGTATTGGAACTCAAGGCTGTGGCCAACGCCGCGGCCAAGGGTGTGATTATTGAAGCGCGCGTCGACAAAGGCCGCGGTACTGTGGCGACCCTGCTGGTGCAGCAGGGTACTTTGAAGCAGGGCGATTTGATTCTCGCCGGCCAGAGCGTGGGCCGTGTGCGCGCCATGACCAACGAGCGCGGCCAGCAAGTGAAAGAAGCCGGCCCCTCAACCCCGGTGGAAATTCTCGGTTTGGATACCGCGCCCAGCGCCGGCGATGATTTCGTGGTGCTTGCCGACGAGCGCAAAGCCCGTGAAGTGGCCGCTTTCCGCGCCGAAAAAGAGCGCAAAGAGAAGTTGGCGCGCCACCAGGCCTCCAAGCTGGAGAATATGTTCTCCAACATGGAAGCCGGCCAGAAGAAAACCCTCACTGTGGTGGTCAAGGCCGATGTGCGCGGCTCACTCGAAGCTATCCAGGCCTCCCTGGCCGATATTGGCAACGAGGAAGTGCAGGTCAATGTCATCTCCTCGGGCATTGGCGGCATTACCGAGAACGACGTCAACCTGGCGGTAACCTCCAACGCCATTATCGTTGGCTTTAACGTGCGCGCCGACGGCGCCACCCGCCGCCTGGCGGAAGCCGAAGGCGTGGATATCCGCTACTACAGCATCATTTACCAGTTGCTCGACGAAGTGAAAGCGGCCCTGAGCGGTATGCTGGATCCGGAGCGTGTGGAAACCATCGTGGGTATCGCCAACGTGCGCGAAGTATTCAACTCGCCCAAGTTTGGTCAGGTGGCCGGTTGTATGGTTATTGAGGGCACAGTGTCCCGCAACAAACCTATCCGTGTACTGCGCGACAATGTGGTGATCTTCACCGGCGAACTGGAATCCCTGCGCCGCTTCAAAGACGATGTCAGCGAAGTGCGCAACGGTTTCGAGTGCGGTATCGGTGTGAAGAACTACGATGTGAAGGTCGGCGACCAGATCGAAGTTTACGAAGTGAAAGAGGTGGCGCGCCAGCTCTAAGCCAGGCGCAATACCTGCGCCCCACCCCTGTAATGGGGGTGGGGCTTTGTTATTTTTACACGTGAGGTTAATGGCGTTATGCCAAGAGAATTTACCCGTTCCGATCGGGTGTCCGATGCCATCCAGCGCCTGCTGGCGCAAATCATTCCCCAGGAAATTCGCGATCCGCGCATCGGCATGGTCAATATCAATGCAGTAACTGTTACCCGCGATATGGCCTATGCCAAGGTCTATGTCACTTTTGTTGGCGTGGAAGACGAAAGCAAAAGCCTGGAAGGCGCTGCCGTGCTTAACAAAGCCAGCGGTTTTCTGCGCAGTTTTATCGCCAAAGAATTGAGCATGCGCACTGTGCCCAAGCTGCAATTTATCTACGACAAAACCACCATTCGCGGCCAGGAGCTGTCATCGCTGATCGACCGCGCCATCGCCGAAGACAGCCTGCATCCGCAGGATGATCAGGCGCAGGATAACCAGGCGCAAGGCAACGGTGTGCAAGATAGCCCGGAAGGGCAGTCCTGATGGCCAAGCGTAAAGGCCGTCCGGTGGACGGCGTATTGCTATTGCACAAACCGGCAGGCATGACTTCCAACCAGGCCCTGCAGCGCGCCAAAAGATTGTTCTTTGTGGAAAAAGCCGGCCATACCGGCAGCCTGGATCCCCTGGCGACCGGGGTATTGCCCCTGTGTTTTGGCGAGGCCACCAAGTTTTCGCAGTTTCTGCTCGATGCCGACAAAGGCTATCGCACCTGTATCCGTCTGGGTGTGACCACCGATACCTGCGACGCCGACGGCGAAGTGCTGGAAACCCGCTCGGCGGCAGCTGTGAGCCGCGCCCAGTTGGAGCAGGCGCTGCAGGCTTTCAAGGGCGACATATGGCAAGTGCCGCCCATGTACTCGGCGCTCAAGCTTAACGGCCAGCCGCTGTACAAAATGGCGCGCCAGGGGGTAGAAGTGGAGCGCGAACCGCGCGCAGTGACCATCCACAGCATTGAGATTCTGGCCTTCCGCCCCGGCGAGCAAGCCGAGGTGGAGCTGGATATCCGCTGCAGCAAAGGCACCTATATCCGCTCTATCGCCCAGGACCTGGGGCAGGCCCTGGGTTGTGGTGCCCATGTTAAAACCCTGCACCGCAGCCTGGCCGGGCCTTTTAGCGAAAGCCAGTGTATTACCCTGGAGCAGTTGCAGGCGGACTATGAGCAGGGTGGCTACCCGGCACTGGATGCCCACCTGGCCAGCGCCGATGCCCCTGTAGCCAGCTTGCCAGCGGTAGAACTGCCCGCCAACAGCGCCTACTACTTCCGCCAGGGCAACCCGGTGATGGAGACAAAGGTCTACCGGATCGCGCAGCAAGGTGATATTGTGCGCGTCTTTTGTGCAGAAAGCGCTCAATCCCCGCGCCAGTTTTTAGGCCTGGGGGAGATTACCGACGACGGTCGGGTAGCGCCCAAACGTATTATTGCCAACCGCGCCGCCAGTTAATCTGGCCCGTGCACGGCAGCGAATTTACCGGCTTGCCGGTAATAAGTCGGCACTGGTTCCCACTTCGGGCACAACCCGGGGGCGATAACCAGCGCCATAGCCCAGCTGTAAATATGCGCGGCTGCGGCTGTAATTTTTTGTGCATATTAATAGAGGAAAACATCATGGCACTGAGTGCTGCTGAAAAAGCTGCAATTGTTGCAGAACATCAAAAAGTTGCCGGCGACACCGGCTCACCCGAAGTTCAAGTAGCCCTGTTGACTGCAAACATCAACAAGCTGCAAGAACACTTCGCCAGCCACAAGGCTGACCACCACTCACGTCGCGGTCTGATCCGCATGGTTAACTCCCGTCGTAAGTTGTTGGACTACCTGAAAGGCAAAGATGCTTCTCGCTACACTGCTCTGATTCAAAAACTGGGTCTGCGCCGTTAAGTGTGTCCCGTGCCCGCTCTGCGGGCACTTTTATTTTTGGCGCCCGGGAAGTTTCTCCTCGTCGAATTTCAGGAATTTGCGGTAGTAAGAGACAAAATCTACCGCGCTGGCAGGATGCAAGGTTTACCGCGTAAATGACGAAAAAGTTGCAGCAGTAAATATGAAGAAGGCGCGTTCTCCGATGAATGTAGGACGCTGACTAATGTTGAAAAAGTAAAGGATAAAAGAGTGAATCCGATTATCAAAAAGTTCCAATACGGCAACCAAACCGTAACCCTCGAAACTGGCCGCGTTGCGCGCCAGGCTACCGGCGCCGTACTGGCGACCATGGGCGAAGTCTCGGTACTCTGTACCGTGGTAGGCGCCAAAGAAGCCAAAGCTGGCCAGGATTTCTTCCCCCTGTCTGTGCACTATCAAGAGAAGGCCTATGCCGCCGGCCGTATCCCCGGTGGTTACTTCAAGCGTGAAGGCCGTCCTTCCGAAAAAGAAACACTGACCTCGCGTCTGATCGACCGCCCCATTCGCCCGCTGTTTCCCGAAGGTTTCCTCAACGAAGTACAAGTGATTTGTACCGTTGTTTCCACCGACAAAAAACAAGATCCGGATATTTGCGCCATGATCGGCACCTCGGCTGCCCTGGCGGTATCCGGTATTCCGTTTAACGGCCCCATTGGCGGTGCCCGCGTAGGCTACACCCAAGCCGATGGCTACATCCTCAACCCCAGCTACAAACAACTCGAAACCTCCGAGTTGGACATGGTGGTTGCCGGCACCAAAGACGCCGTGCTGATGGTGGAATCCGAAGCCAAAGAACTGCCCGAAGACATCATGTTGGGCGCTGTGCTGTTTGGCCATCAGGAAATGCAAGCGGTTATCCAGGCCTGTGCCGAACTGGCGCGCGACGCCGGCAAACCCCGTTGGGATTGGCAGCCTCCCGCCGAAAACACCGAGCTGAAAACCGCCATCAAAGCGGCTTTCGGTGTGGCTATTGGCGATGCCTACCGTATCACCGACAAGGCCGAGCGTTACAACCGTTTGGGTGAGCTGCGCAACGAAGCGGTTGCCCAGTTTGCCACCGAAGAATCTGGCATCAGTGCCGATGACGTTAAAGGCCTGTTCGGCGCCCTGGAATACCACCTGGTGCGCTCGCGCATTGTGGCCAATGAGCCGCGCATCGACGGCCGCGACAACAAAACCGTGCGCCCCATTACCGTAGAAGTGGGCGTGCTGCCCAAGGCTCACGGTTCTGCCCTGTTCACCCGTGGTGAAACCCAGGCGCTGGTAGTGGCCACCCTCGGCAACGCCCGCGATGTGCAAATCATCGACCAGCTGGAAGGCGAGAAAAAAGAAGCCTTTATGCTGCACTACAATTTCCCACCCTACTCAGTGGGCGAGTGCGGCCGCATGGGCGCCACTGGCCGCCGCGAAATCGGCCACGGCCGTTTGGCCAAGCGCGGTGTGCAAGCGGTTCTGCCAGCGGCAGAAAGCTTCCCCTACACATTGCGCGTGGTGAGTGAAATTACCGAATCCAACGGTTCTTCCTCTATGGCCTCTGTGTGCGGTTCCTCCCTGGCGCTGATGGATGCCGGCGTGCCCCTGAAGGCACCGGTAGCTGGTATCGCCATGGGCCTGGTGAAAGAAGAGAACGGCTTTGCCGTACTCACCGACATCCTCGGCGACGAAGACCACCTGGGCGATATGGACTTTAAAGTGGCCGGTACCACCAGCGGTGTGACTGCACTGCAAATGGATATCAAAATCGAAGGCATCACCGAAGAGATTATGGAGATCGCCCTGGAGCAAGCCCTGGCTGCGCGTCTGCACATTCTGGCCGAGATGAATAAAGTGTTGGCGCAATCGCGTACTGCTGTTAGCGAAAACGCCCCGCGCTTTGAAACCATCAAAATCCACCCGGACAAAATCCGCGACATCATCGGTAAAGGCGGTGCGACTATCCGCGCTATCACCGAAGAAACCGGTTCTTCTATCGACATCGAAGACGACGGCACCGTTAAAGTCTACGCCAACGACAACGAAGCCCTGCAAGCGGCATTGTTGCGTATTGGCAGCATTGTGGCGGAAGCGGAAATCGGTGCGATTTACGAAGGCACTGTGGTGCGTATCGTTGACTTCGGTGCATTCGTTAACTTCCTGCCCGGCAAAGATGGCCTGGTACACATTTCACAAATCGCCGACGAGCGCGTTAACAGCGTGAGCGATTACCTGAAAGAAGGCCAGGTAGTTAAAGTGAAATGCCTGGATGTCGACCAGCGCGGTCGTATCAAACTCTCTATCAAAGAAGCTTTGGCAGAAGAGTCTGGTGCAGCAGCAGAAGTTGCCGCCGAAGAATAAGTTTTTATTCTTCCCGCACAAAAAAATACCC
>CAMLRI010000106.1 GCA_946482385.1 uncultured Cellvibrio sp. | reverse complement strand
CGATGAAATTAGCCAGCCTAATCTTGGTAATTGGTGTGGGATTACTCAGCGCCTGCGGCGGATCGGGTGGTGGTAATAATACTAGCTCTGCAATTTCTTCCAGTGCCGCCAGTTCCTCCAGTATCGCCAGTTCATCCAGTCCGGCGAGTTCATCCAGCAGCTCAGCCATTTCACTGCCCGCCAATTTCGCCTTGGGGGCCGATATCAGTTGGGTGTCGGAAATGGAAGCCAATGGCCGCCAGTTTTACAACAGCGCCGGCGATGCCAAAGACGCTTTTGTGTTAATGAAGGAATTGGGCATTAATGCCATTCGCTTGCGGGTGTGGGTCAACCCCGCCGATGGTTGGTACAACACCGCGCAGGATGTAGTCGCCAAAGCCAAGCGTGCCGCCGCGCAAGGCCAGCGCATTATGATCGACTTTCACTACAGCGATTCCTGGGCCGACCCAGGCAAACAACACAAGCCAGCCGCCTGGGTTGATTACGAGTGGGATGAATTAAAAACAGCGTTGGTTGAACACACTCGCACAGTGTTACAAGCCTTAAAAGATGAAGGCATTGCGCCAACCTGGGTGCAAGTAGGCAACGAAACCAACGATGGTTTTTTGTGGGACACAGCGCGCCCTTCCATCGAACCCAAAGCGGACACCATGAAAAATTACGCCGAGTTGAGCGATGCCGGTTATGGCGCAGTAAAAGAAATTTTTCCGGATGCGTTGGTCATCGTGCACTTGGCCAACTGCCACAACAATGCCAACTTCCGCTGGATTTTCGATGGCCTCAGCAGCAACGAGGCGCGCTTCGATATTATCGGCGCCTCCTCTTATCCCACCACTGCCACCGGACTGAGTTGGCAAACTGCCAACAACAATTGCCTGGATAATTTGCAAGACATGATCAGCCGCTACGGCGTGCCGGTTATGCTCACCGAAGTGGGCGTACCCTGGGATCACCCCAGCGGCAAACAAATCGTCGCCGATTTAATTGCCAAACTGGCCGCTATCAGCAACAGCCAAGGCCTGGGCGTTTTTTACTGGGAGCCGCTGGCCTACAACAGCTGGCGCGGTTACACCCTGGGCGCCTTCAACCAGCAGGGCCGGCCTACGGCAATTATGGAAGCCTTTAGTGATCTGGCGGGGCTTGAGTAAGTTGTGTCGCCAGTGTTGTACGCGCACAAAAAACTAAAAACCCCGGGCAGTTCAAAATTGCTGCGCCGGGGTTTTTAGTTTTTTGCGTGGCGATTTATTTCAGCTTCGCTATTCCGTTATTGCTATTCCATTTCCGCCAATATTTTTTGCAAGCCTTTTAGCGATGCCTCGACGCTTTGCATGGGCGTCATGCCTTCGGGGTATGCCTCTTGTTCCACTACCAGCCAGTGGGTGCCGCCGCGGGTTTTACTGGCGTGGATCAGTGCTTTCCAATCGGTGGTGTCCTGGCCGATGATGGGGTGCTCGGGGTTGTTGGGCACAGGTGCGGCTGCCTTGTAGTGGGTGATGGCTATGCGCCCTGGGTAGGCGTGGATGTAAGCGATGGGATCTTTGCCGGCGGCTTCTGTCCAGGCCACATCCTGTTGCAGCACCACATTCTGGGCGGTGTTTTGGCCAATCACATCCCAGGGGGTTTGGCCCTCATCACCCTGCAATTCTTCGGCGTGGTTGTGGTAGCCGGTGTGCATGCCCAGGGGCGTTAATTTTTGTTGGATGCTGTTTAATTCGGCGGCGACAAGTTTGGCGCCCTCGGTAGTAAAGGCGCGTTTATCCATGGGCACAATTAAGTATTTGCAGTTGATCGCTTGGTAAAAGGCCACAGTGTTGGCAAGGTTTTTATCGTTAAGCTGCTCAAAAGATACATGGGCGCCGGAGGCCTTTAAACCCAGTTTATCCAGCAATTGTTTTAAGCCCTGGGGGTTATTGCTGTAGGGGCCAAAGTTGCCGGCGAATTCCACGCCCTTAAAGCCCATAGCGGCCAGCTTGGTCAGGGTGCCGGTAAAATCCGCGGCCACATCATCTTTTACCGACCAGAGTTGTACGCTAATTTGCGGCGAAGTGATGGCAACGGCTGTTTGCACATTAGGTTTGCTGGTGGAGTTGGGAGCGGTTTCCATAGCCATCGCATTCAGGTTAAGGGTGCCCAGCAGCGCAGCCAGGGTTAGGTAGTGAAAATTATGTTGCATCATATTTTCCTTATTGTCGCTATTGATGAGTGGTTGTTATAAACATTTTTATAGAGTCAGATTTTTATCGCTTGTCCAGTTTTATAGTTTGTCCAGTTTTATAGCTTGCCCAGTTTTATTTGCTCCGCCGCATAGTTGGCGGCGCGCGCACTGATCGCCATATAGGTGAGCGATGGGTTTTGCGAAGCGCTGGATGCCATGCAGGCACCGTCGGTAACAAATAAATTGGGTACATCGTGGCATTGGTTCCAGCCGTTAAGCACCGAGGTTTTGGGGTCTTTGCCCATGCGCGCTGTGCCCATTTCGTGGATGGCTTGGCCTGGCACCCATTGGTGCGGCGCGTTGATGTAGGAACTCACCTCTTTTAAGCCGATGGTTTCCAGCATCTCGGCGCAGGTGTCGGCAATGTCGCGAAACATTTTCCAATCGTTATCGCCCAGGCTGCAGTCGATCAGCAATTGCGGCATGCCCCATTTATCTTTTTTGCTGGGGTGTAGTGATACCTGGTTGTCGTAGCGCGGCAGCATTTCGCCCGAGCCATTAATACCAAAATACCAATCGCCGCCCTGGCGTATGGCATTTTTCAGCTCCACACCAAAGCCATCTTTATGGCCAAGGCTGCCCCAGCCATTGCGCTGGGCGCTGCCAAATAAAAAATAACCGCGCAAAAAATCCCGCTCGCGTTTGGCGTGGTTGAGGTTGCGAAAACGCGGAATCACTATGCCGGTGGGGCGGCGGCCGGAATAGTAATCATCGTGAAAACCCTCCACCCGCCCGGAGGCGCCGGCGCCATAGAGGTGGTCCATTAAATAGTGGCCGAGCACGCCCGATGAATTGGCAATACCGGTGGGGAAACTCTCGCTCACCGAGTTGAGCATAATTTGGGTGGTGCCCAGGGTGGAGGCGCACAAAAAAATCACCCTGGCAAAATATTCGCGCACTTCCAAAGTATTGGCATCAATGACCCGCACACCGCTGGCGCGGTTGGTTTTTGCATCGTAAATCACACTGTGCACAATGCTGTCGGTGGCAATGCTCAGATTACCGGTTTTTTGTGCAGCGGGCAGGGTGGAGCTTTGGGTGGAAAAGTAGGCGCCAAAGGAGCAGCCTTTTTGGCATTCATCCCGCGCCTGGCATTGCATGCGCCCCTGCGCCAGGTGATGGGGTGCGGGCACACTCAGGTGGGCGCAGCGGCCAATAATTAATTTGCGGTCGCTCCACTGGTTTTCGATGCGCGCCTTCATGGCTTTTTCCGCCGCGTTTAATTCAAACGGCGGTAAAAATTTGCTGTCGGGTAATGTCTCCAGGTTTTCTACCGAGCCGCTAATGCCCGCGTGAATTTCCACATGGTCGTACCAGGGCGCTAAATCCGGGTAGCGAATGGGCCAGTCGGTGCCCTGGCCGTCTAGTGCGTTGGCATTAAAATCGAGCGGGCTCCAGCGGTAACTTTGGCGATGCCACAGCAGGGATTTGCCGCCCAGTTGGTTGCCGCGAATCCAGTTAAAGGGGCGGTCTTTTGGTGTTTGATAGGGGTAGTCGCGGTCGTTGATAAAAAAATGTTTGGTGGCATCGTTAAAGGCGTAGCATTTGCGCTGCTCATAATAATCGCGCTCCAACACATCCTGCTCAATTTGTCCGCGAAACGGCAGCTGCCATAAGGGCACGCCTTCGCCAATATAATCTTTGCGGTGTTCAACCGGGCGGCCGCGCTCAATCATCAGGGTTTTTAAGCCCTTCTCGCACAATTCTTTGGCGGCCCAGCCGCCGGAAATGCCGGAGCCAACCACTATGGCATCAAAGGGTTCGCTGGCTTTCTTGATATAAAACACGGGTTGTTGGCTCATAGCATCGCCTAGTTATTGTGCGCCCAAATTTTGCCGACTTGCTGAAATTTAATCGCCTTAAAACCGCCGGGCACCGGCTGGTAATTTAGTTCCTGGGTGGCGCCAATTTCCGATGTGTAATAACCAAAAATCACCAGGGCTTTAAGGCCTTTAAAAAAATGCCGATCCTCCTGGGTGAAAGGCGCTGTGCCTTTTTCCATGGCGTTGAGCAGTGCAATTTGCTGCGCTTGGGGGGCCGTAATAAATTCGCTGCCGAGCTGTTCGCGGGCGATGTTGGCCAAGCGCGCCAGGTATTTCAGGTAGCGCGCCTGGTCGCTTTTGCTAAAGCAGTACACCAGTTGGTGGTTAATAAAATCCTGCACGCCGGCGGCTTTGGCACCGGGGGTGTCGGTGGTGGGAATAATTAATTCACCGACTTCCGCCAATAGCGCCAGTTGTTGCGAATCTAACAGGGTTTGCTGGCGGCGGCGCATATCCCGGGGCTGGCTAAAACTGCTGGCCAGGGCATTGAGTGAATTGGCGGTAAGGCTCAGCCCCAGCAGCAGTGCCAGTTGTTTTATGGCTTGGCGGCGGCTGCGCGAACCGGGGGCGTAATCCGCCGTAGAAGAGTCGTGCATGTTGGTGACCTGGTTATGCTGATGCCGATGGTTGTGAATAGCGCTGCGGTTATTGGCCCGCAGTTTTGTTAAATGCTTGTCACATTAAATGTAATCGACGCCAATCGCTAAGCAAGTCTCTTTACCTAAACAAACATAAAAAAATAACGCGGCGAAAAATCAAAACAAATTTATCTAATGAATGAGTGAGGGGTTTCCTGGCAGGCTGTTAGCCATTGGCTGATCTGCGCGCACAGCCACTGGGGATCATCCAGCGGCAAATCGTGGCCGGCGCTGGGGTGGAGTTGCAGTGGCCAGTTAAAGCGCGCGGCCAATTCGCGGCTGGCCAGGGGCGAAACAAAACGGTCGCCCTCGCTGGCCAACACCAGGCCGGGCTGGGTGCATGCAATGGCGGGGCGAAAGCGCGCTGCGGCCGCCAGCATGCGCACTATGTTGCGCCGGCTTACCGGGTGTTGCTGTTGAATGTGCAGCCAGGCTTGCAGGTGTGTGGGGTAATGCTCGCGGTTGTTGCTCACCTGGCGCAGCACCAAGGCTTCGCGCCAGGCGGTGGGTAGCAGCAATGCCAGTAGCAGCAGCGGCCAGGCGCGGGGGCGCAAGCGCCAGTGCAGGGGTTGGTCGCCAGCGCTGCTGTTAATCAGTGCCAGGCCGCGCACCTGTTGCGGAAACCGCTGCGCCCAATCCAGGGCGACCATACCGCCCATGGAAATTCCCAGCAAATACACCGGCTCTTCGCCGGGCAATTGGCGGCGCACCGCATCGGTTGTGGTGGCTATGCTGTCGCACGCGGCCTGCTGGTGCCATTGGCCGCAGCCGGGCAGGTCGATTAATTCGAGTTGCCAGCCATTGCCCAGTGCTGTTTGCAATTGTGCGGGAAAATCCAACCAGTGGCCGGTTTCGCGTGCCAGGCCGCGCAGTAAAATTATTTTCATGTGAACCATAAACTCCTGGCGGTTTGGGTTAGCAGTTCGCGCTGTTTGCTATCGGGCAGCCATTGTTGGTAATTAATCGTTGCTGCCAACATAAAATCCAGCAGCAGCAAGTGGCGGCGCAACACCCGCGCCTGGCGGTGGCGCATTTGCGGGTTAAATAATCCCGCCCAGTTAAATAATTGGCGCGGGCTTTTTTTCACCCACAGCCAGGAACCCATCTCCAGGGTCAGGGGTAAAAAATGCGGCTGCTGCTGCGCGCGGGATTGGTAGTAAAAATAATCCCACAAATCGCCGTGGGATAAATAGTGAATCGACTGCGGCTCAAACACATAGGTGTGGTTGGGGTAGTTGCGCTCCCACAATAATTTCAGCGCAACATAATCAGCCACGCAGCTGATCGGTTGCTTGCGATAAGCGTGGGGAAACCACAGCCGATCCTGCATGCCCAAACCCGAATGCAGGTCGAGGGTGGCGCAAAAGGGGCGATTAAAAACCTGGCGCTGCAACAGTTTTTCCAGGGCGATATTTTCCGGCTCCATCTGCCCGCGCTTGCGCCCGCGATACCAGGGCAAAAATGCCCCCAGGCGATGGCCGCCGCCGAGCAGCGGCACTGGCCCTTCGGCATCAATCGGCGCATTGCGGTTTAAATCCACTCCCTGGCCATTGGCGCGCTGGTTTAAATACATACCCACCGGGTTGAGAATGGGCACCAGCACCAGTTGTATGCGCTCCAGTTGCTGTTGCAGGCCAGTGTCCCACTGCAACCGCTGCAAGAGTGTGTACAACCAAGCGAGCAATACCTGGCTGCCAATCCGCTCAATGCCGTGCATGCCGCCGGTGAGTAGCAGCGTGGGCGCATCCTGGCTGTTGCTGCCCAAGGTTAACGAATAAAGCGGGAATTGTTTATCGCCCATGGCCAGGTCAATTTCGCTGCGCACCCGCAGCAGCGGGGCGTGCTGGCGAAGCAACCGCTCCAGCTCCAACAGCTCGGGAATTTTTTGTTTGAACTCGCGGCGCAATTCGGGGCTGCGCAGCGTGTCATGCTGGTTGGTATCTGGCGAATGGGCAGCAGTATAGGGCTGCTGAATAGTCATGGCTTACCCCTGGGTTCCGATTAAGCTGAGCATAGTCGGTTTTTGGCGGGGCTTTTTTGACGCTTTTGTGACAGCAATAAGCTGCTTACAGGTGCTGGGTAAATTCCGGCGGCGCAAACTGGTCGTGCAGGCCATCCACATAAGTAATTTTTAAGGCAGCCAACTCTTTATCGCCCAATGCTGTGAGGCAGCCGACATTCACACCATACATTTTGTCAATAGGCGTTTCCGTGCCTATGCCAAACACCCGCACTCCGCAGTGCTTGCAAAAGTAGTGTTCGTTTTTGTGGGTGTTAAAGGTATAGCGGGTGAGCTGGTCTTCCCCTTGCAGAATACGCACACCATTCTCCTTGGCGACAGCCGGCCAAAAACGCGTGCGGCGACAAATAGAACAATTGCAGCGGTAGGTGCTTTGGCTTAAATCCAGATCGGCTTCAA
>CAMLRI010000105.1 GCA_946482385.1 uncultured Cellvibrio sp. | reverse complement strand
GATTGCCCTGCCGGGGCAGGCGCAAACCAGCCTTTACGAGGTCAGCAAAGGCGAGCACAAACTCTACCTGGGCGGCACCATCCACATTCTGCGCAGCCGCGATTACCCCCTGCCGGCGGAATTCGAGCAGGCCTACCAGCAGGCGCAGCAGCTGGTGTTGGAGGCCGATCTGCAACAGGCCAATTCGCCCGAGTTTGGTGCCAAGTTGGCCCAGGTGATGAGCTATAGCCAGGGCGAAAGCCTGTCCCAATCCCTTTCCCCCGAGTTGTGGGCGCAGCTGCAAGCCTATGCGGAAAAGCGCCAGTTTCCCCTGGCCCAGGTCAACCATTTCAAGCCGCTGTTCGTCAGCCTGATGCTCACGGTGACCGAGGCCCAGCGCTTGGGTATGGGCGATGGGGTGGATATGCATTTTGACCGCAAGGCGCGCGCCGACAACAAGCCACTCAAGGAGTTGGAAACAACGGATCAGGTGGTGGCTTACATGAAGCAATTGACCGAGGTGGACGGCGATGCCGTGATGCGCTCCACCCTGCGCGATCTGCGCAATATGGAATCCATGATCGACACCATGGTCAGCCACTGGCGCCAGGGCAAGCTGGAGGCCTTGGATAAAGACCTGGCCGGCAATATGCGCAGCGAAATGCCCGAGGTGTACCAAGTGCTGGTGAGCAACCGCAACCAGGCCTGGCTGCCGCAGATACAGGCGCTGTTGCAAACCCCCGAGCGCGAACTGGTGTTGGTGGGCGCGCTGCACCTGTCGGGCAAAGATGGCCTGCTGGCGCAATTACGGCAGCGCGGTTACCAGGTTAAGCCCTACCAACTGCAAGCCAATTAATCCCTCATTGCCACAGCAAGGAGTCTGTCATGAATACAGTCGTTTCCCTCGCACAATTGCAGCGCCGTTTTGGTGCCAGCATTGTTCTCAAAGGTTTGGATGCACAGGTAATGCCCGGCCAGGTGATTGCCCTGCTGGGCAAAAATGGCGCCGGCAAAACCACTTTATTGGAAACCCTGTTGGGTTTTGGTTGGCCCAGTGCCGGCCAGGTGGATTTATGGGGCGCCCCCGCCACCCAGGTGTCGCCCGCCAATAAGCAGCGCATAGGTTTTGTGCCGCAACAGGATGAGCTGCTGCCCAGTTTGACCGGCGCCGAACACCTGCGCTTATTTGCCGCGTTTCGCACGCGCTGGAACCAGGCACTGGTGGATCGCTTGGTGGTTGAATGGCAAATTCCTACCGAGCAAACCCTCAGCCGCATGTCCATCGGCCAGCGGCAAAAATTGTCGATCCTGTTGGCCATTGCCCATGAACCGGAATTGCTGGTATTGGATGAGCCGGTCGCCAGCCTCGACCCCATTGCGCGCCGCCAATTTTTGCAGCAGCTGGTGGATATGGCAGCGGACGAACAGCGCAGCATTATTTTTTCCACCCATATAGTGAGCGATGTGGAGCGGGTGGCAAACCGCGTGTGGATGCTGCGCGAGGGTGAGCTGGTGTACCAGGGCGAGCTGGATCAATTAAAGGAATCCATGGCGCGGGTGAACCTGCGCGCCGAGCAGGCATTCGATCAGGATATTGAATATCCCCATCTGCTCCAGCAAAAACGCCAGGGGCGCACCGCCCAGCTCACCTTTAGCCAGTGGCAACCGGAGTGGGCGCAGGATTTGGCGCAGCGTTTTGCCGCACAAGTTGAAGTGGAGCGGTTGAGCCTGGAAGATATTTTTCTGGAGTTAAACTCATGAACCCGCTGCGCGAACTCGGTATTTATTGGCAATTAATTCGCGCCTTGCTGCTGCCGCTGCGCTGGCTGCGGTGGTCGCTGCTGGGCGCCCTGGCGATTGGGTTAGTAGGCGCTGGCCTCTGGTGGTGGAGCGAGCGCACGGGCCTGGTGCTGTTGCTGATTACCCTGGTGTATAGCCTGTTAATTCTGGGTGTGGGCGGCATGTTGCTACCGGGGCAAATGTTGGCGTTGGTCAGCAGCAAACAGTTAGCTCTGCTCGGTGATTTGCGCCCGCGCCTGTGGTGCCTGCTGCTGGGCTTTGCCTTAGTAACCAGTGTTTTTTATAGCGGCCTGGCGATTCTAGTGAAAAATCAATTTGCCCCGGGCGCGGCTTTTTTGGCGGTGTTTGCCGTGGTGTCTTTCATATTGTCGCTGGTGCTGGTAAGCGGTGCCTATTGGCCGGGCTTGCAGGGTGTTGTCTATGCCTTCACCTGGTTTTATATGCAGGCGGGCGGTTGGTTAATGCTGCAAAATCCGCTGTGGTTGGCGGCAGCTTCAATCCTGTGTTGGCTGCTGGTGTATGCCTGGTGGATGCGTTGGCGGCCCGAGCGCCATCTCAAAAATTTTATGACGCAAAGCCAATCCGCTTGGTGGAATGGCGGCAATAGCGATAGCCCCGAGTGGTTCAAGCGCCTCAATTGGCAGCCCAAGGGCGGCGCCGCCAGCTGGTTGGGTTCGTCGCTGCGCGGCCAGGCCGATGGCCTGCTGGCGGAACTGCAGCGCGCGGCTATGGGTTTGGGGGTAGGGCTGATGTTTGCCAGCCTGGGTATTTGGGCGATGGGGTTGAGCGATTGGTTAAAAATTTGGCAGGCCCTGGGGCCGATGATGTTGTTGATGTTAATTATGGGTGTAAGTATTGGTCTTGCGTTTACCATGTGCCGCCGCCTTCCCGGCCTGTGGTTATTTTTCCCCGGCGATAGGCGCGCGCTCTTGCGCTATATGCATCGCAGCTACTGGCGGCAGTTATTGCCCTGGGCGGTATTGATGCTGTTGATTATTGTTGTGCTGGATATGCTTGCCGGTAGCGCACGGGCCTGGACTGTACCCTTGGTTGTGCTGTTATTGGCCCTGGCCATTGCGGCGCAATTATTTTATGTATCGCTATTTATTTATCGCTTATCGGGCGCGAGCAAGCGCTGGCAGGATTGGCTGTTGGGCCTCTTGTTCCTGGCTTGGGTTATCGCCATCGCTGTGCAAGGTTTTTTTATAGTGCAAGACAATATTAATTACCTGCGCCTGTTTCCCCTGGTGGTTGCTGCCTTGCTAATCAATGTGGTGTTGGCGAGCCTGTTGCCGCGTTTCTGGGCCAATGTATCCCTGCTGCGGAGCCAATAAGCATGTTTATTTTAAACCCGCAATCGGGCATTCCCATTTACCGCCAATTGGTCGAACAGGCGCGCCGCCTGATCGCCGGTGGGCAATTGCAACCGGGCGATGAATTGCCCTCGGTACGCGAACTGGCGGTGGCGCAGGCGGTAAACCCCATGACCATTTCCAAAGCCTATAGTTTGCTTGAAGCTGAAGGCTTGTTGCTGCGCCAGCGCGGCAAGCCCATGCAGGTGGCGCCAGCCCGCGCCGATTTGCACAGTGAGGCGGCGCGCCTGCAGCAATTGCAACCGCAACTGGAGCAACTGTTGTTGGCCGCGCAACAATTGGAGATCAGTGACCAGCAATTGCTGGCCACCCTCGTCGCAAAATTACAGGAGAAAAAAGACTAGCCATGTTACTTCAACGATTTGGGCTGGCAGCATTGCTATTGGCATTGGCCGGCTGTTTTGGCGCCGGCGACAAGGCCGGCGAGAGTGCACAGGATTCGCTGATGGCACCTTGCCCCGGCTTTGCCGAAACCGGCAAACCGGCGCTGGTGTACGGCGCCCAGTGCGGCGAACTTAAGGTTAAGGAAAATCCCGCCGATCCCCAGAGTGCCGAAATCACCCTGGCCATTTTGCGTTTGCCTGCGATCAACCCGGCGCCCAAGCAAGACCCGCTGTTTTTAATTCAGGGCGGCCCCGGCGGCTCTTCGGTGTTGATGGCGGAACAAATTCACCATGTGTTTGCCGATGTGCGCAAAAATCGCGATCTGGTGTTTGTCGACCAGCGCGGCACCGGTAAATCCAACCCGCTCAATTGCGCCAGCCTCAGCGATGCCGAGCAACAACTGCCCGAGGCGGAGCAGCACAAAAAATATCTTGAATTAATGCGCGCCTGCGCGGCGCAATACGCCGCGCAAATTCCCTATTACACCACTCCCTATGCCGTAAATGATTTGGAGGCGGTGCGCCAGGCCTTGGGTTACGAGCAAATTAATTTGTGGGGCGGCTCCTACGGTTCGCGGGTGGTGCTGGAATATATGCGCGCCTATCCGCAGCAATTGCGCGCGGTGGTAATGGATGGCTTGGCGCCGGCGCAAATCGCCCTGCCCAAATTTTTTGCCGAGGATGCCCAGGCCGCGCTGGATGCGGTTAACCGTGAATGCGCGCAACAGCCCAAATGCCTGGCGCGCTACGGCGATATACTGGCCCATGCCCAGGCGGTGATTAAGCGTTTGCAAGCCCAAGCCAAGCCGCTGCGCATCCACTACGAGCACCCGCGCCATCGCCAGCCCAAGGAATTGTTGCTGACCCCAAAAAGTTTTTCCTCACTGGTATTTATGTCGCTCTATTCCCGCGACCTGACGGTGTTGCTGCCGCAAGCTTTATATCGTGCCGCCAACGAGGACTACCGCTTGCTCGCCGCGCTCCATGCCTTGGCGGCAGAGCAAAGCAGTTTTAGCCAAATTAGCGAAGGCATGCGCTACAGCGTGTTGTGCAATGAAGATGCGCGCTTTATTACCGCCCACGACCTGCGCACGCGCAAGCCCTTCCTCGGTTTGGATATGCTGGCGGACTTTGCCGATGTGTGCAGTTTCTGGCCCAAGGCCGAAGTGCCGGTGGATTATTTTGTGCCATTAAAAAGCGCGCTGCCGGCGCTGTTGTTATCCGGTGGCCACGACCCTGTCACGCCACAGCGCTGGGCGCAGCAAGTGGCCGAAGGTTTAAGCCAGGCAACCCAAATAGCGGCGCCGGGCGGTAATCACATAGTATCCACAGAGGGTTGCTTGCCTCAGGTAATTGCGCAATTTATCGAGCAGGGCGGTGTTGGTGAAATGAAACTGGATTGCGTGCAGCGCATCAAGCCGTTGCCGCTAACCCTGGGCGCCAATGAAGATGAAGCGGCCAGTTCCAATCTTGCCGCGAGCAGTGCAATGGCCAGCAGCTCTGGCTCCACTCTGTATTCCAGTTCCAGTTCCAGTTCCAGTTCCGGTTTAACGGCCAGTGCCAGTGCGAGCGAAAACACTGGTGAGCCAGGCAGCGAAACCCCTAGTGAAAATGCCAGCGCAAGCAGCGGTGAGAGTGTGCAACCATGATCCGTATAGAACAGGTTTCCAAAACCTTTGGCGGCGCTAAAAAGCAGCCGCTGATCCAAGCGTTAAACCATGTCTCCCTGGAATTGCGCGACGGTGAAATCACCGGCTTGCTGGGGTTGAATGGCGCCGGCAAATCAACCTTGATGCGTTTGATTTACGGCTTGCTGCAACCCAGCGCCGGCGAGATTTTTGTCGACGACATCAGCGTCAGCCGCAACCCAGATGCGGCGCGCCGCCAGTTGGGGGTATTGCCCGACGACACCGGCCTCTACAAGCGCTTAACCGCGCGCGAAAACATCCGCTATTTCGGCGAGCTGCAAGGCCTGCCGGCAGATGTGTTGGAGCGCAATATCGACCAGCTCATCCACTGGTTGGGTATGGAGGCCATTGCCGAGCGCCCCGCTGAAGGTTTTTCTCTGGGCGAGCGGATGAAGACCGCGTTGGCGCGGGCGCTGGTGCACAGCCCCAAGCATGTGCTGCTCGATGAGCCCACCAATGGTTTGGATGTAATTACCACCCGCGCCGTGCGCCGCCTGTTGCATGAATTAAAAGCCGATGGCCGCAGTGTGCTTTTTTCCAGCCATTTAATGCACGAAGTCAGCGGCCTGTGCGACAGGATTATTGTAATTGCCAATGGCGCTATACGCGCCGATGGTTCGGTGGCCGATATATTGACCGCCGGCGGCGCCAATAACCTGGAAGATGCGTTTATTAATTTGGTGCAGCATGCCGCTGTGGAGGGAAACACCCATGTCACTGGCTAAAAGTTTTTTAGTAGTGTTCAAAAAAGAATGGCGCGATGCCCTGCGCGATAAGCGCAGCCTGCGCATGGCATTTTTGCCGCCGGTGTATTTTGCGGCAGTGTTTGTCATCAGCGTATTTTTTATTATCCATATGAAAAATACCGGCACGGCCAGTGTGGGCGAACCCATCGACCTGCCGGTATTAGGCGCGGAACATTTGCCCGGCCTGGTGGATTGGCTGGAAGAAAAAGGCGTAAGCATCCAGGTGGTAGGCGAGGACGCCTATGCCCGGGTGGAACAAAAACAGCTCGATTATGCCCTGATTATTCCCGCCGAGGCTGAGCAACAATTTGCCCGTGGCGAATCGGCGCTGGTGTGGCTGGTATACGATGCCACCAATAATAAAATCCAGGGCAGTCTGGGCTTTGTTCGCCAGCAATTGTGGAGCTGGAATGCGCGCATGGGCAGCTTGCGCTTGCTGGCGCGGGGTATTTCGCCGGTGGTTGCCAACCCCGTAGCTGTGCGCGAAATGAATGTCGCCAGCGATGAAAAAATGGGTTTCTTTGTGATGCTCAGCTTGCCCATGTTTTTGGTGCTTTTGGCATTTATCGGCAGCGTGGGTTTTTCCGCCGATATGACTGCCGGCGAGCGCGAGCGCCGCTCGCTGGAATCCCTGCTGATTACCCCGGCCACATCCCTGGCGATTGTGGGCGGCAAATGGCTCACCAGTTTATTAATCACCCTGGCGGTATTGCTGTTGGAGGTATTGTTATTGGCGGTTGCCTTTGCTTGGGTGCCATTTAACGAATTGGGCTTGCGCGTTAACGTTACCCCGCTGGATTTGCTCGCCATTTTTGCCGCGCTTTTGCCACTGGCGGTATTGGCCATTGCCATGCAGTTGAGCATCGCCATTTTTGCCCGCTCGTTTAAAGACGCCCAGACCTACATTGGCTTGCTGGTATTTATTCCCATGCTGCCCATGTTCTACACCATGATGAACCCCAGCGCCTTCGAACCCTGGTTCAATTGGGTACCGGTCATGGGGCAGCAGGCGATGATTAAAGAGTTGCTGATGGGCAGTGAATTTAGCTGGTGGCCTTTAGCGCAATTCTGGCTGGTGTGCTTACCCCTAACCTTGCTGCTGCTGGTGTTTACCGCACAGCAATTGCGCCGGCC
>CAMLRI010000104.1 GCA_946482385.1 uncultured Cellvibrio sp. | reverse complement strand
GCTGGTCGGCAGCGAAACCAAGGCCCTGGCCATTGCCGAGGCGCTGGCCGAGCGCGGGATTTTAATTATCGCCATACGCCCGCCCACAGTGCCGGTGGGCAGCTCGCGCCTGCGTATCACCCTTTCTGCCGCCCACACAGAGGCACAGGTGGAGCAGCTGTTGGCCGCGCTGGGCGAGGTCATGGCCAGCGCCGCCATTCGGGATTTGGCCGATGACTGAACCTGTATTGGTATTGATTCACGGCTGGGGCAGCGACAGCCGCACCTGGGCGCCAGTGCTGGAGGCTTTGCGCGAGCTGGCGCCGGTGCAGTGCATCGACCTGCCGGGCTTTGGCGCAGCGCCACCCCTGGCGGACTTCTCCCTGGAGCCGGTGCTGGAGGCAATCGCCCCGCAATTGCCCCAGCGCTGCCTGTTGGTGGGTTGGTCGCTGGGCGCCATGCTGGCGGTGCAGTTGGCGGCGCGCTTGCCGCGGCAGGTGTTGGGGGTGGTATCCCTGGCGGCCAATGCCCGTTTTGTGGCCGATGCTGCCTACCCGGCGGCCATGGCGCCGGCGGTCAATCGCCAATTTAACCGGGGCTTTGCCGAGCAGCCGGAGCAAACCCTGAAGCTCTTTGGCGGCCTGCTGGCCCAGGGCGATCTGCAGGAACGGGCGCTGTTAAAACAGCTGCGCGCGCAACTGCCTGCTCCTGCCGATTCCAACGGGAGGCACAACTGGGGCCAAGCCCTGGAGTTGCTGTCCTCCCTCGACAACCGCGCCTGTCTGCAATCCCTGGTGCAGCCGCTGCTGCACCTGCTGGCCGAGTGCGATGCCCTGGTGCCCCTGGCGGCGGCCGAGGCTTTGCGCTCGCTCAACCCCCATCACCGCCTGCAGGTGTTGCCAGGTGCCGCCCACGCCCTGCACTGGAGCCAGCCGGCAGCGGTAGTCGCCGCGGTGCGGGATTTCTATCAAACCCTGGCCGCGCCAGCGCCGGATAAAAAACGCATCGCCCAATCCTTTGGCAAAGCCGCCGCCAGCTACGATGCGGTGGCGGGGTTGCAGCGCGCAGTGGGCAGCCGGTTGCTGGAATACCTACCGCCCTTGGCGCAGCAGCGGGTGCTGGACCTGGGCTGCGGCACCGGCTATTTCACCGCCCACCTGGCCGGGCGCGGCGCCGGGGTCATCGCCCTGGACATTGCCCAGGGCATGCTGGAATTTGCCCGCCGCCAATACCCGGATTCTGCGCTCTGGTTATGTGGCGATGGCGAGCAATTGCCCCTGGCGGATGCCTGTGTCGACCTGGTGTTTTCCAGCCTGGCGATCCAGTGGTGCAGCCATCTGCCGCAGTTGATGGCCGAACTGGCGCGGGTGCTAAAACCCGGCGGTCGCGCCTGTATCGCCACCCTGGGGCCGGGCACCTTGGCGGAGCTGAAGCGCGCCTGGCAGCAGGTGGATAACTATGTCCACGTCAACCGTTTCGCCCCGCAGGCCCAGCTCGAACAGGCGGCGGCCCAGGCCGGGTTAGGCATCGCGGAATTTACCCCGGAAACCCGCGTGCTTTACTTCGACCGCCTGCGCGATCTCACCCACGAACTTAAAGCCCTGGGGGCGCACAACCTCAACCCCGGCCAGGCGCGGGGCCTCACTGGCCGCCAGCGGCTGCAGGCATTCAGCGCCGCCTACGAGCGCGAGCGGGTCGCCCAGGGGCTGCCGGCGACCTATGAAATCTACTACCTGGTGTTAAGCAAACCGCAGAACTGATATGAGCAAAAAAGCCTTTTTTATCACCGGTACCGATACCGATGCCGGCAAAACTCTGGTGGCGACCGGACTTTTGGCCGCCGCCCGCCAGCGCGGCCTGTCCACCCTCGGCCTGAAGCCGGTGGCGGCGGGCTGTGTGCGCAGCGAGCAGGGTTTGCGCAATAGCGATGCCCTGGCGTTGCAGGCGCAGACGACTATTTCTGTGGTCTATGAGCAAATTAATCCCATCGCCCTGGAAGCTGCTATCGCACCCCACATAGCCGCGCAGCAGGAAAAACGCACTCTGGGTGCCGATCGCCTCGCCGGTTTTTGCCGCAGTAGCCTCAACCTGGCGGATTTCACTTTGGTGGAAGGTGCCGGCGGCTGGCGGGTGCCCCTCAACCCGCGCGAAACCCTGGCTGATCTGGCGCAAATCCTGCGCCTGCCGGTGGTGCTGGTGGTGGGGGTGCGCCTGGGTTGCATCAACCATGCGCTCTTAACGGCGGAGGCAATACGCCATGATGGCCTGCCTTTGGCGGGCTGGGTGGCCAATGTGTTGGATGGGGAGATGCCAGCCCTGCAGGAAAATATCGCCAGCCTGGCGCAGCGCCTGCCGGCCCCCTGCCTGGGGGTAGTGCCGCGCTTGGCGGAGCCGGGCGCCGAGGCGGTCGCCGCTTATCTCGACCTGAATCCGCTGCTGGGGTAAGGGCTATGGGACGGTGGTGGCTCTTGGCTGGGCGGCTGTGGCTGGCGGCTTGCTGTTTGTGGTTGGCTGGCTGCAACAGCCTGCCGCGGGAGGCGGATATCCCGCTCAACAACACGCCGCACACCATTTATTTTATCTACCAGGGTTGGCACACCAGCCTGTTGCTGGAGGCAGAGCCGGTGCGCCGCTATAGTCGCCGCCTGCAGGGCGACCTCGGCGGGCAGAATTATCTGCGCATCGGCTGGGGCGATGGCGACTACTTCACCGGCAAAAGCAAAACCTTTGGCAGCGCCACCCGGGCGCTGTTTGTTTCCGATTATTCGGCCATCCAGGTGCTCACTTACTGGCAGTCGCCCCTGGGGCATATCCCCGCCGACACCCGTGTGCCCCTCGCCCTGAGCGAGCGCGGCTTCAAAAAGTTGGTGAAATACCTCGATAGCTCGCTGCAACTGGATGAGCGGGGGCAGCTGATGCCGCTGCGCGCCTATCAGGAAAATACCGGCAACTTCTACCGCGCCCGCGACAGCTACAGCCTGGTGCACAACTGCAACACCTGGAGCAGTATCGCCCTGCAGCGCGCCGGGCTGCCGGTGCGCAGCCGCTTCAAGCTAACGGCGCAGAGTGTTTTTGAGCAGGCGCGCGCCATTTCCCAGGTGCAGCAGGCGCGGGGCGCCCTGCCGCCATCGCCTTAAAATACCGGTTATAACTCTTTATTTTTTAAGCCAAACTCATCTTAAAAGCCGCCTTGGGGGCGGCAACTCCGGCTGTTTTTTGTGCGGTTTCGGGCGTAAACTTTAGCGAAGAGTGGGAAAGTCTGTGTCGACTATGGCTTTTCCAGTGCTATCAACGGGTTAACCCATCCAGCGAGGTGTGGTGATGGACGTAGGTTCAGTGGTAAATCAAGGCCTGATTGGCATGCAAACCAGCCAGGCATCCATGCTGCAATCGGCGCAGCAGATCGCCCAGGCGGGCACAACCCAGGCAGTTCAGCCCGGTCAAGCAGGTGCTGCGGCGCAAAATGGCCAGCAGCAGCAAGATCTGGCGGAGCCTCTGGTCAACCTGCGGGTTCAAGCGCAGGTGTTTGATGCCAATGCCAAGGTGGTTAAAACCGCCGATGAAACCCTGGGCACGCTGTTGGATATCAAGGCCTAAAGCGAGGTGATACGGTGATCGGAGCTGCGCTTCCCTCTAACTTTGCCAATACCATAGCGCCTTACGCGCCTGTGGGGCGGCAGCCTGTTAGCCAGGAAACCAGCGATCTCAAGGAATCCAGCTTCCGCCCGGCGGAGCAGCTGGCGGAATCGGCGGGCAGTCAGAATCGCCGCATTCCCGACGAGCGCCCCAATGATGAAGTGGAGCAAGATCGCCTCAATCGCGGCCGGGCGGCGCTTGATGATCAAGCAAACGCCCAACAGCAGCGCGCCCAGCGTGAGCAAGAACAGCAAGAGTTAGAGCAGGTGCAGGAGCTGGCTGCGCGCGACCGCGAAGTGCGCGCCCATGAGCAAGCCCATGCCGCCGCTGCCGGCCAGTATGGCAGCAGCCCTAGCTATGAATACGTGCGCGGCCCCGATGGTGTCAGCTACGCCGTGGGCGGCTCGGTGCAAATAGATACCAGCCCCATCCCCGGCGACCCTGAGGCAACCCTGCGCAAGGCGGAGCAACTCCAGCGCGCGGCCAATGCCCCGGCGGAACCTTCCGGCCAGGATAGGCAGGTAGCGGCCCAGGCGGCGCAGTTGGCACAGCAGGCCAGGGCGGAAATTCGCGAGCAGGCTGCCATAGAGTCAGAGCAGGAAACTGCCCGTGCCCGCGAGGAGGAAGAGCAGCAGCGCGCCGAGGAAGCTGAGCGCGAAGCCGAGCGCTTGGCGGCGGAGCAGGCGCGCCAGGAGCAGCGCCAGGCCGGTTTTAGCGAGGAACAGCGCCAGCTCGATCAGCGCCGCGCCCGCGCCGAACTGTTTGAGCAGGCAGGGCAGCGCAATATCGACATCAATCGCCGCCTGATCGAAATTGGGGTCTTCCCCGGTACCAGTGGCGCCGGGCGCTTGTTCGATAGCCGGGCATAGGGGCGCGTCGCCAAAGCGCCACAGAAAATGGCGCCAATTCAAATATTTATCTTGACCGGCTTGGGATGGCTCCCTATAATTCGCGGCCTCACTTGAGCAGTTGGCAAATGTGAGTTTCAGTCGCGGGGTGGAGCAGCTTGGTAGCTCGTCGGGCTCATAACCCGAAGGTCGTTGGTTCAAATCCAGCCCCCGCAACCAAATTTCTTATAACGGACTTGCTGCTTTGTGAAGCGGGTTCGCATCAGAAAGCCCCTTTTTGGGGCTTTTTTGTATTTGCTTTTTCTGTTGTGGTTTTCTGCGGGTCGGGCGCGCTCGGCGCAGTCTGGCCGCACAGGTCTGTGGCGGTGTTTTGCAGTAATCGTTGAAATGGGCCTGGGGCCCATTTTTATTTTCAGGCCCATGAATTTGTCTGGTGCCGCCCGTTGTGGCGAGCATTCAGCCCATGCTGGCGCACAGGTTTTAGTTGTTATGGCATCCAAACAAGAGCGTTTAACCGATCTTATCGCCCCGGTGGTCGCATCCCTCGATTGCGAACTCTGGGGGCTGGAATATCTCACCCAGGGGCGCTACACCACCCTGCGTATTTTTATCGATGGCCCCCAGGGCGTTTCGCTCGATGACTGCGAAAAAGTCAGCCGTCAAATCAGCGCCGTGCTGGATGTGGAAGATCCGATTGACGGCGAATACACCCTGGAGGTGTCCTCGCCCGGTTTGGATCGCCCGCTCTATACCGAGGCGCAGTACGCGCGCTATATCGGCGAAACCGTGAGCCTGCGTATGCGCATTGCCCAAGCGGGGCGCCGCCGTTTTAAAGGTGTCATCTCGGCGGTGGAAAATGGCGAGCTGGTATTGGCGTTTGACAATCAAACAGTACGCCTGCACATAGATGCCATCGACAAGGGCAACCTGGTGCCGCGCTATGAAGATATTTTGCGCGAACACGCCGCCGGCGCCGACGAATAATTTTTAGTGTGACCGACTTTATTGCCGTTATAGCTTTATTGTCGTTATAGATAATTTTTGTGATTGACAGGCCGGCGACCCAGTTCGCCGCCTCCATGGAAATCTAACCACCGGTGGCCTGGCCACCGGCTTGAGGAGTTAACAGAGGCAAACCAATGAACAAAGAAATTTTGCTGGTCGCTGATGCGGTATCAAACGAAAAAGGCGTGGACAAAGAACTGATTTTCCAGGCGATAGAAACCGCCCTGGCCACCGCCACCAAAAAACGTTTTGATGAAGACTCCACTATTGAAGTTGTCATCAATCGCGCCACCGGCGACTACGAAACTTTCCGCAGCTGGGAAGTGGTGAGCGACGATGTGTTGGCTGAGCTGGGCACCCAGTTCACCATTGAAGAAGCGCACGAAAAAGACACCTCGCTCAAAGCGGGTGATGTGTATCGCGAAAAAATTGAAAACGCCGAATTTGGCCGCATTGCCGCGCAAACTGCCAAGCAAGTGATTGTGCAAAAAGTGCGTGAAGCCGAGCGCGCGCAAATGGTGGATGAATACCGCGATCGCATGGGCGAGCTTATCAGCGGCACCGTGAAAAAAGTTACGCGCGACAGCATTATCGTCGACCTGGGCAACAACGCCGAAGGCGTACTGCCGCGCGATCAATTGATTGGCCGCGAAATTTTCCGCATGGGCGACCGCGTGCGCGCGCTGCTGTTGGATGTGCGCAATGAAGCGCGCGGCCCGCAATTGTTACTCAGCCGCGCCAACTCACAAATGTTGGTGGAGCTGTTCAAAATTGAAGTGCCGGAAATTGTGGAAGAAGTGATTGAGATCAAAGGCGCTGCGCGCGACCCGGGCCTGCGCGCCAAAATCGCCGTAAAAACCAATGACGGCCGCATCGACCCAGTGGGTGCTTGCGTGGGTATGCGCGGTTCGCGCGTGCAAGCGGTATCCAACGAGTTGGGTGGCGAGCGCGTGGATATAGTGCTGTGGGACGATAACCCGGCGCAATTTGTCATCAACGCCATGTCGCCAGCGGAAATTGAATCCATTGTGGTGGATGAAGATGCCCGCTCGATGGATTTGGCGGTCAATGAAGAAAACCTGGCCATGGCTATTGGCCGCGGCGGCCAGAACGTGCGCCTCGCCTGCGAACTGACCGGGTGGAATATCAACGTCATGAGCGTTGCCGATTGGCAGGCCAAGCAGGAAGCGGAATCCGGCAGCTATATCAATATGTTTATGAGCGCCCTGGATGTGGATGAAGATATCGCCGGCGTGCTGGTAGAAGAGGGCTTTACCACCCTCGAAGAAGTGGCCTATGTGCCGCTGGAAGAAATGCTCGCCATCGACGGTTTTGATGAAAACATCGCCGAAGAATTGCGCGCTCGCGCCAAAGATGCACTGCTTACCCAGGCCTTGGCCTCGGAAGAGCGCCTTGAAGGCGTGGCTCCGGCGGAAGATTTGTTGACGATGGAAGGTATGGATCAGCCGCTGGCGATTCAACTGGCCAGCCGCGGCATAGTGACTATGGAAGACCTGGCGGAGCAATCCATTGATGATTTGCTGGGTATCGAAGGTGTTGATGAGACTCGCGCAGCAGCACTGATTATGAAAGCGCGTGAGCCCTGGTTTGCCTAAGGCCAACTAAGCAACCACTCGGCAACGAACAATCCCAGA
>CAMLRI010000103.1 GCA_946482385.1 uncultured Cellvibrio sp. | reverse complement strand
TGGTTGGCGGTAATTGCCTCGGCGCTGGCGGTGGTGGCCTCTACCCAGGTAGTGCGGCGCGATATTAACGAGCTGGAAACCCTGCGCCGCGAGGCCTCGCAATTGCAGGTGCAGTGGGGGCAATACCTGCTGGAACAGAGCACTTGGGCGGCCTATAGCCGGGTGGAGCAGGCGGCGGTATCCGAGCTGAATATGACGGCGCCCACCCCTGAAGACATAGTGATGGTGGTTTCCGGAGGCGAGCTATGAAGCCGGTTCGGCCATCCACTAACCGCTCGTCCGCCTTTGAGCCGCGCTCGGCACGCCCCCAGGCGCCGGTAAAAAATACCCCCCTCAAGGTGGCGCGCTGGCGCTTTTACACCGTCGGCCTGGCGCTGGTGGTGATGCTGCTGGCGGTACTGGTGCATGTAGCCAGCCTGCAAGTGCTGCCCAATGCCGATCGCGGTTACGAATTCCTGCAAGATCAGGGCGAATCGCGCACTTTGCGCACAGATATTATCCCCGCCTACCGCGGCGTAATTACCGACCGCAACGGCGAGCCCCTGGCAGTTAGCACCCCGGTATCCACCCTGTGGGCCAATCCCAAGGTGTTGATCACCGCCAGCGAGCAGCTGCCCAGCCTGGCCAAGGCGTTGGAGCTGAACCCGGCGGATCTTAAAACGCGCCTGGAGCGCTACCGCAACAAAGAATTTATGTACCTCAAGCGCGGCCTGCCGCCGCAATCGGCCCAGGCGGTATTGGCACTGGATATTCCCGGTGTTTACGAGCAGGTGGAATACCACCGCTACTACCCGGCGGCCGATGTGGCGGCACACCTGGTGGGCCGCACCGATGTGGACGACCGCGGCCAGGAGGGCATGGAGCTGGCCTACGACGCCTGGTTGACCGGTGAAAATGGTGCCAAGGAAGTGCTGAAAGACCTGCGCGGCCGCACGGTAAAGGAGTTGCGTTTGGTTAAGGCGGCGCGCTCCGGCCAAAACCTGGCGCTGAGCATCGACCTGCGCCTGCAATACCTGGCGCACCGCGAGCTGAAAAAAGCGGTAGAGGCGGCCAGCGCCAAGGCCGGTTCTATTGTGATTCTGGATGTGCTCACCGGCGAAGTGCTGGCCATGTCCAACCTGCCTAGCTACAACCCCAACGACCGCAGCCGCAACTGGGGCGAGGGCATCCGCAACCGCGCCATTACCGACCTCTACGAGCCAGGCTCCACGGTGAAGCCCTGGGTGGTATTGGCGGCGCTGGAAACCGGCAAGTTCAAGCCGACCGATGTGATAGACACCAACCCCGGCTACATGATGGTGGGCAGCAAGGCGATTAAGGATCACCAAAATTATGGCGCCATGGATTTGGCCATGGCTATCGCCAAGTCCAGCAACATCGCCATGACCAAGATCGCCTTCACCCTGGAGCCAGACACCCTGCGCGCCATGTTTGCCCGCCTGGGTGTGGGCCAGCCTTTGGGCACCGGCTTCCCGGGCGAAGCCGTGGGCAGCCTGCCGCTGTTCAAGCCGACGCAAAAAATCGAGCGCGCCAATATGTCCTACGGCTATGCGCTCAACATCAATGCCTTGCAGGCGGTACAGGCCTATGCGGTGATCGCCAGCGGTGGTATCAAACGCCCGGTATCCCTGTTGCGGGTGGATGCGCCCCCGGCCGGCGAGCGGGTGGTGTCGCAAGAGCACACCCAGGAAGTGCAGCAAATGCTCAAGCGGGTAGTCACCGCCGAGGGCACTGGCCGCCGTGCCCAGGCCATCTCCTATTCCGTGGCGGGCAAAACCGGCACTGCCTTTAAAGCCATTGGCGGCTCCTACGCTGCGCAAAAGCAAATCGGTTCCTTTATCGGTATGGCGCCGGCGGATAACCCGCGCATTGTCGCCATGGTGGTGATCGACGAGCCGGCCGGCACTGGGGTGTTTGGCAACGGCGGTTATGTGGCGGCACCGGCCTTTTCCAAGGTGGCGGAAGATGCCCTGCGGATGCTCAAGGTTGCCCCCGATATGATGAAAAAATCAGACCAGGACGATGCCCTGGCGGGGGCTCGCAAGCAGCCGGCCAAGCCCAGTAACAAAGCGGGGTCTGCCACCTGATGCAAAGCCTCACCCTCGCCCAATGGCTGCCGGAATTGGCGGCGTCCGATCTCGCCCAGGCCGCTGAGCTGCCTGTGGGGCAACTGCGCCTGGATAGTCGCCAGGTGCAGGCGGGCGATGTGTTTATCGCCCTGGTGGGCACCCAGGCCGATGGCCGCCAATTTATCGCCAAGGCGATAGAGCAGGGCGCCGTGGCGGTGTTGGTCGAGGCCGATAAAGATTGGCAGGGTATCCACTGGATAGGTTCTGTGCCGGTGATCGCCCTGGCGCCCCTGGCGGCGCGCTTGAGCGAGCTGGCCGGGCGCTATTACGGCCACCCCAGCCGCGAGCTGTGCCTGGTGGGCATTACCGGCACCAACGGTAAAACCACCTGTAGCCTGCTGTTGGCGCAATTGTTGGCCGGCGCCAGTGCCCAGGGTTGCTCGGCGGTAGTGGGCACCCTCGGCTATGGCCTGGTGGATCAGCAATCGCTCACACCTATCGCCCAGCAAATTGGCCTGCTCACCAGCACCGGCCTGACCACGCCAGACCCTATCGCCCTGCAGCGTATCCTGCGCCAGTTGCGCGCCGGCGGCGCCAGTTCGGCGGCTATAGAGGTGTCATCCCACAGCCTGCAACAAAAGCGTGTGGCGGGTTTGGCGTTTGCAACGGCAATTTTCACCAACCTCACCCAGGACCACCTGGATTACCACGGCGACCTGGTGAGCTACGGCAAGGCCAAGGCTGAGCTGTTGTTTATGCCCGGCCTGAAGTGCGCGATTTTTAACCGCGACGATGCCTGGGCCAAGGCCCTGGCCGACAAAACCCCGGCAGGCGTACAGGCCCTGGGCTTTTCCCTGCGCGAGCCGGCCGATGTGTATGTGACCGAGGTGCGCCTGCACAGCCAGGGCGCCAGCGCGCGTTTGCACAGCCCCTGGGGCGAAGGCGAAATCCACTCGCCGCTGTTGGGCCTGTTTAACCTCAGCAATTTACTGGCGGTTATCGCCGCTGTATGTGTGCAGGGTGCGCCCCTGGCGGATGTGCTGGCACTGGTGCCGCAATTGGTGGCGGCACCGGGGCGCATGCAGCCGGTAGTGGTGGACGCCGCCGCCCAGGAAATCCAGGTGCTGGTGGATTACGCCCACACCCCCGATGCGCTGGAAAATACCCTCAAAGCTATTCGCGAACACCAATCCGCACGGGTGTGGACAGTGTTTGGCTGCGGCGGCGACCGCGACAAAACCAAGCGCCCCCTGATGGGCCGCATCGCCGAAAAATTCAGTGACTATGTGATAGTCACCAACGACAACCCGCGCAGTGAAGATCCGGCGCGCATTGCCGCCGATATAGTGCGCGGGCTCAACCATCCCAACGGCTGCCTGGTACTGGCCGACCGCGCCCAGGCCATCGACTTTGCCGTGCAACAGGCCAAGCCGGGCGATCTGGTTTTGATCGCTGGCAAAGGCCACGAGGACTACCAAATTTTTGCCGACCAAACCCTGCCCTTTAGCGACAGCCAGCAGGCGCGCCTGGCGCTGCAACGCCGCCTCGCCAAGCGCGAACAAGAATCCGGGGGCCAAATATGATTCGCGCTATTTCCCTGAGCAGCCTGGCTTACTTCATTCTTAGCCAGCGCTTGCCCAACGCCCTTAAGCCGCAATTAAAAGGCGGCGATGCACTGTTTAACCGCGTCAGCACCGACACCCGCACCCTGGAGGCGGGCGATTTGTTTATTGCGCTGCGCGGCGAGCGTTTTGATGCGCACGATTTTCTCGCTCAAGCGGAGCAAAAAAATCCCTGCGCCATGATTGTGGAAAAATTTAATCCCGCTATTAAGGTGCCGCAGTTGGTGGTGAGCGATACCACCCTCGCCTTGGGTCAGGTGGCCGCGCTCAACCGCAGTTTGTTCGGCGGTTCGCTGGTGGCCATCACCGGCAGCAGCGGCAAAACCACGGTAAAAACCCTGGTGGCCAGTATCCTCAATGAGTGCGGCGAAACCCTGGCCACCCGCGGCAATTTAAATAACCACATAGGCGTGCCCCTCACATTGCTGGCGCTGGAAGCGCAGCACCAATTTGCGGTGATCGAAATGGGTGCTAGCGGCCCCAACGAAATCGCCTACGCCTGTTCCCTGGCTAAGCCTCAGGTGGCGATGATCAACAATGTCATGCCCGCCCATATTGAAGGCTTTGGTTCCATCGAGGGTGTGGCCTCTGCCAAGGGCGAAATTTACAGCGGCCTGGTGGCGGGCGGCATAGCGGTGGTGAATATCGACGACGCCTTTGCGCCGCAATGGTTGGCGCAATTGGCGGGCAAAAAAGTGCTGCGGGTTTCTTTGCACAACAGCGAAGCCAACTGCCGCGCCGAGGCTATTGAATACGCCACTGAAGACCTCGCCTTTGATTTGCTGATCAACCAACAGCGCACCCGCATCATCCTCAATGCCCAGGGCGAGCACAGTGTGCGCAATGCGCTTATGGCCGCGGCCTGCTGCTATGCCCTGGGTGCCAGCCTGGAACAAATCCAGCGCGGCCTGGCCAGGTTTGCCCCTGTGGCCGGGCGCATGAGCCGCCAGCGCGGCTACCAGGGTGCGTTAATTATCGACGACAGCTACAACGCCAACCCAGGTTCAGTGCGCGCTGCTATTGATGTGCTGGCGCAGTCGCCGCACAGCATATTGGTACTGGGTGATCTGGCTGAATTGGGTGAGCATGCCGCCGAGTTGCACGCCGAATTAGGCGCTTATGCCCGCGCTAAAAATATCCAGCAAATTTTTACCCTCGGCCAATTAACCGCTAACACCAGCCGCGCCTTTGGCGCCGGCGCGCAGCATTTTAGCGAGCGCGCGGCTTTGGTCGCCGCCATTAAACCGCAACTCAATGCCGAAACCACAGTGCTGATAAAAGGCTCACGCAGTTCCAACATGGATCTGGTGGTGGGCGAACTGGTTGCAACCACGGGAGACACACACTAATGCTTTACTGGCTGGCAGAATACTTACAAGAATACCTGCGCAGTTTTGCAGTGTTTCAATACCTCACTGTGCGCGCGATTATGAGCGTGCTCACCGCCCTGGGTATTTCGCTATTGCTCGGCCCCTGGGTAATTCGCCGGCTCACCGAAATGCGCATTGGCCAAGCGGTGCGCAGCGATGGCCCGCAAAGCCATTTGAGTAAATCGGGCACGCCCACCATGGGTGGCGCTTTGATTTTATCGGCCATGTTTATCAGCACCATCCTCTGGTCAGATTTCAGCAACCGCTATGTGTGGGTGGTGTTAATTGTCACTGCTATTTTTGGTGCTGTGGGTTGGGTGGATGATTACCGCAAAGTCGCCAAGCGCGACCCCAAAGGCTTGCCCGCGCGCTGGAAATATTTTTGGCAATCTATCGCCGGTTTTGGCGCTGCCATCTTTTTGTATTACACCGCGCAGCTGCCGGCCGAAACCCAATTGTTTATTCCCTTCTTTAAAAATGTCGCGCTCAATATGGGCATTTTTTACATCATCTTCACTTACTTTGTAATTGTCGGCACCAGCAATGCGGTCAACCTGACCGATGGGTTGGATGGCCTGGCAATTATGCCCAGCGTGATGGTGGCGGGCGCTCTGGCGCTGATTGCCTACCTCGCCGGCCACTCGCAATTCGCCCAGTACTTGCAAATTGCCTACATTCCCGGCGCCGGTGAGTTGGCGGTGTTTTGCTGCGCCCTGGTGGGCGCGGGCCTTGGTTTCCTGTGGTTTAACACTTATCCCGCGCAGGTATTTATGGGCGACGTTGGCGCCCTGGCGCTGGGTGCTGCACTGGGTTTGGTGGCGGTGATTGTGCGCCACGAATTTGTGCTGTTCATCATGGGCGGCATTTTTGTGTTGGAAACTGTGTCGGTAATTTTGCAGGTGGCCTCGTTCAAATTGACCGGCCGCCGCATATTCCGCATGGCGCCTATCCATCACCATTTTGAATTAAAAGGCTGGCCCGAGCCGCGCGTGATTGTGCGTTTCTGGATCATCACCCTGGTATTGGTGTTGATCGGTCTGGCCACTTTGAAATTCCGTTAATTAATACAGGAAAGCTACCCGTGTCCCAAATGATTGCCACCAGTAAGCTCACCGCCATTATCGGCACCGGTATTACCGGCTTGTCGGTGGCGCGCTTTCTGGCGCAACAGCAGCAGCGTTTTATTTTGTTGGATACCCGCAGTGCCCCGCCCAACCTGGCGGCAGTGCAGGCGGAGTTTCCCGGCGTGCATATCGAATGTGGCGAATTGAATCCCGCCACTTTGCTCGCCTGCCAGGAAATTATTGTCAGCCCCGGCGTCGCCGTAGCTACCCCGGCTATTGCCCAGGCCAAGGCGGCCGGCATTCCGGTGGTGGGCGATATTGAATTATTTGTGCGCTACGCCAAGGCGCCCATAGTGGCCATCACCGGCTCCAACGCCAAAAGCACAGTCACCACCCTGGTGGGCGAAATGGCCAAAACCGCCGGCATCAAAGTAGCTGTGGGCGGCAACCTGGGCACGCCCGCACTGGAATTATTGCGCGATGAGGTGGAGCTCTATGTGATGGAGCTGTCCAGTTTCCAATTGGAGACAGTGACCAAACTCAATGCCAAGGTCGCCACCATTTTAAATATCAGCGCCGATCACCTGGATCGCTACGCCGATATGCGCGCTTACATACTGGCCAAATTGCGCGTGTATTTCGGCGCGCAGCATATTGTGGTCAATCGCCAGGATGTACTCACCCATCCGCCACTCGCCGCCGGGGTAACCCCGGTTTATTTTGGTGGCAAAGCGGACTTCGGCGCTTTTGGTTTGCTGGAACACAACGGCGAAGAATATCTGGCGAAAAACCTCACTCCTTTGCTGCCCAGCCGCGAGCTGCAAATTCGCGGTCGCCACAATGTGGATAACGCCCTGGCGGCCCTGGCCCTGGGCGATGCCGCCGGCATTCCCATGGCAGCCATGCTGCAAACCCTGCGCGCATTCCGCGGCCTGCGCCATCGCTGCGAATTTGTGGCAGAGATTGCCGGCGTAGAGTTTTACAACGATTCCAAAGGCACCAACATAGGCGCCACCCTGGCCGCCATTAAAGGTTTGGCGCGTGTGCCGGCACAGTTAATTGTGATTGCCGGTGGCGAT
>CAMLRI010000102.1 GCA_946482385.1 uncultured Cellvibrio sp. | reverse complement strand
TTAACAAAAAATCCAATTAATCCGGCAATTTCGCCCTGCTCGCGATTGGCAACGGGTGTGCCAACCACTATATCCGTCTCGTTACTGTAACGAGACAAAAGCACGGAAAAAGCGGCATGCAATCCCATAAAAAGGCTTGCATCGGCCGCTTGGCACAATGCGAGCAGTTTCTGGTGTGTCGCCAGAGATATGTTGGATTGGTGGACTTTTCCGGAAAAGCCTTGCTGTGCCGGGCGGGAATAATCCAAGGGTAAATTGTGGCTTAAGGGTAAATCCGCTAATTGCTCCAGCCAATAATTCAATTGTTGGTCTAGCACATCCCCCTGCAACCAGTTTCGCTGCCAATAGGCATAATCCGCATATTGGATAACTAATGGTGCCAATGGACAAGCCAAACCCTGCACGTAAGCGCTGTAGCATGCACGAAACTCATCAACCAATATCGCAATAGACCAGCCATCCGAGGCTATATGATGCATAGTGACAAGGAGCACATGCTCATCGCTCGCCATTTTGAATAAATGCGCGCGCAGCATAAGATCGCCACTTAAATCAAATGGCCGGGCAGCTTCTTCCTCCATTAGCTGGGAGAGCTTTAATTGCTTTGTATCTGAATCAAACGCTGATAGATCGCTAACAGCTACCAAAATGTCTGCTGGTGGCTGCACAACCTGCAAGGGTTGGCCGTCGCCCCCCATGATAAACCGGGTACGCAAACTTTCATGGCGCTCAACAATAGTGCTAAATGATTGATTGATTGCGGCGTAATTGAGTACGCCAGTCAAATGCAAGGCATTTGACATATTGTAATGGGCACTACCGCCATCAATTTGATCCTGCAACCACAACCGCTGCTGGGCAAAAGACAGGGGTACCTGAGTTAATTCATGGCTGATTTTTTTGATTTCAGGAAAGCGCGATTGATCGGCTTCCTGTTGGGCAAGCAAAAACCGAATAATTTCTTCTTTATTTTTGGCGATGAGATTTTTTAAATCATCAGTCAATGCGTCAGTGCGTGCCTTATAAGCCAGGCGACCATCCTTTATATAGAGGTAAACCCCATTTGTTGCTGCTGCACGTAATATATCCAGCACCATAAGCACGTCGTCCTTATATTATAGGATCATCTAATTTTTCAAAAAAATTGGTGACGCAATTTTATAACCACGACTTAATTTCGAAGTTTTGTGAAATTAAGTCGGGGAATTTATAACCATCAAAGTGAAAAAAACGGCAACAGAAAGCTCAACAGCCTGTTGGCAATACAACTCATGAAAAGCTATTGATTTGGATACGCGTAAGAATTTCTGAGCATGTAAGCTCGCGCCTATAAGCAAGGCACCTGCAATAGCTTGCAGGTCAAGCTATCCAGCGACAGAAGCTGGCAACAATTGAGAATTAGGTTTTATTATAAAAAAATATTTTTTATTCCATTTGTGCGCCTGATTATAAGAGCATCACTAGTATTGAACAACGAACTACATACGTATTCATAAGCCAATAGCTGGCGCCAGGTTATTCACGCGGCTGTAACAAACGGTGTTGCTGCAGAAAGTAAAGGGGGCTTTGCGGGTTAAAACTTGGCGCTAATGAACTAGCGCCTTATTTTTGACTGCACGGGCTGCAGAGGCAGGAGCCAAAAGCTTGGCATTCATCATCAAACGGTTAAGGACTTATAGGCTGCGATCAAATCCAGATCAGCGCGCCATGGATGCCTATTGGTCGCACATATCCGCAGCTAATCCCCCCGCCCCAAATAAGCGCGAATGGATTGGATTTTTCCTGCGCTATTAAACTCCACAATATCCACCACAAATAATTCCTCGCGGCCATCAACCACAATGCGCAGTTCGCCGGCGACGCTGGTGGTCGCTCCGTGGGTGACAGCTTCGTAGGTGATAGCTTCGTGGGTGATAGCTTCGTGGGTGATAGCTTCGTGGGTGCGTAGAATTTCAATGGCAATTGATTCGGCGGATTTGAAATTCTTTTCGGTTTCAGCAATAGCAGCAGGTTTGCCGCGCACGGAAATTTTCCAGTCGCGCAGCAGAATATCATCGGCAAACATGGCGCTGACTTGCTCGATATTTTTAGCGGCGTAGGCGTTGATGTAAGCAGTGAAGTTTGCCGTTAATGACATATAAACAGGTTCCTAAACTGGCAGTTAAAAAATTAAAAAGGTTTGCCCTTGGTTCTTTCAACACAGGCCAGCTTTAAATGCAGCGCGGCCTTGGCGACTATGTGGCCACTGACCGGGGCGGTGATGAATAAAAACAGGGCGATAAGTAATTCGTGCAAACTCAGGCCTTCGCCGCGGCTGGAGAAAAAAATCACCGAGCCGATGATGATGCCCCCCACCCCCAGGGTGGTGGCTTTGGCGGGGCCGTGCAGGCGCAAATAAAAATCCGGCAGGCGCGCCAGGCCAATGGAGCCGATGAGTGCAAACAGGGCGCCGGCGATTAAACAAAAGCTGATGAGATATTCCAACCACAGTGGCATAGGGCCTCCTATTAATAATGTCGCCAGGCTATTCAATAATGTCGCCGCGCAGCAGGTATTTGCTGAGCGCGACTGTGCCGACAAAACCCATCACCGCAATTAATAAGGCGGCTTCAAAGTAGAGCATGCTGCCCTGGCGTATGCCGAACACTACCAGCAGGGCGATGGCGTTGATGTACATGGTGTCCAGCGCCAGTATGCGGTCGGGCAGCGAGGGGCCGATGATCAGCCGCCACAGATTCAGCGCCAGCGCAAGGCTGAGCAGCAGCAGGGCGATATTTATGGCCTGGGCGAGCATTCAAATACCTCCTTGAGCGGGGCTTCGTAGCGCTGTTTGATGTTGGCGATTTCGGCTTCCACATCCACCACATGGAGGCTGTGCACCAGCAAATAGCGCTCGGCCATATTGAGGTCGGCGGAGACGGTGCCAGGGGTGAGCGAGATGGTGCTGGCCAGCAGGGTGATGGTGAATTCGTGTTCTATATCCAGCGGCACTTTCATAAAGGCCGGTTGCAGCTTGTGCAGGGGGCCGAGGATGCGCACCGCCAGCACCAGGTTGGCGATGACAATATCCCACAGCACCAGCATTACAAATTTCACCAGCACCAAGGGCCTGCGCAGTTGCAGGGCCTCCGGCCAAAAGCCCTGGGCCAACCAGGGGATTAACCAGGCGAGGATAGCGCCGAGCAGCCACTGGCCCAGGCTGATGCTGTTGGCCAGCAGCAGCCACAGCAGCAACATAAAAACGCTGAGCGCCGGGTGCGGGAACCAGCGGCGCGGTTTGGGGGGTGTAGCAGCTTGTGGATTCATGGTGACCCCTACTAGTGCGGCAATAGTTGCGACGGCAGTGGCTGCGCCTGGAAGGATTCCATGGCCTGGATGTAGGCAGCCGGGTTGTACAGCTGTTGTGCCAGCGCCTGGGTGTAATCCAGCAAGCGGCTGGCGCCGAGGGTGATAAGCAGCAGGCACAGCAGCAATCCCGCTACCGCCAGCAGCGCGCCCCGGTCGGCGGCTGGGGCGGGCGCTGAATAGTTCTCGGTGCGCCAGAAAAAAGTGGAGCCGGAGCGGCTGAGCGCCATGAGGGTGACGAGGCTGCCAGCCAGCAACAATAACCACAGCCAGGGCGCCTGGCCCTGGGTGCCGGCGGCGCTGAGCAACAGGGTTTTACCGATAAAACCACTGAGCGGCGGCAGGCCAATCACGCTGATGGCGGCGACAAAAAACAGCCCCCCCAAGAGCGCCGGCTGGCGCAGGCGCGGGCCTTTGACGATGCGGTCGAGCAGCTCGCCGCGCTGGCGCAGCATCAGGTCGGCCAACAGGAAAAGCGCGCCGCAAATCAGGCTGGAGTGAACCAGGTAGTAGCAGCTGGCGCTGAGGGTTTGCGGTCGGTTGAGCGCCACCCCGGCCAGCAGTGTGCCTACCGATACCACCACCAAATAGGCGATTTGCACCCGCAGCTCCCGCGCCGCCAGGGCGCCCAGCAAACCCATCAGCAGGGTGAGCAGCGCCAGCGGCCACAACCAGGGCCAGGCCAGGTTGGCCACTTGGCCGGCAGCCTCACCGAATACCTGGGTATAAACCCGCACAATGCTGTAAACCCCCACCTTGGTCATGATGGCAAACATGGCCGCCACTGGCGCACTGGCGGCGGCATAGGCGCGCGGCAGCCAGAAGTAGAGGGGCGCTATGGCGGCCTTAAGGCCAAATACCACCAACAGCAGCACCCCGGCGGTGGCGACCAGGGGCGCATCGGCCGCGCTGACTTGCCCAACCTTGGCGGCCAGGTCAGCCAGGTTGAGGCTGCCAGTCACCCCGTAGAGTGCGGAAACCGCAATCAGAAACAATGCCGACCCCACCAGGTTGACCACCACATAGTGCAGCCCCGCCCGCGCCCGCTCGGCGCCGCGCCCATGCAGCAGCAAGCCGTAAGAGGCGATCAGCAGTACCTCAAAAAACACAAACAGGTTGAACAGGTCGCCGGTGAGGAAGGCGCCGTTCACCCCCAGCAACAGGAAGTGCACCATGGCGTGCAGCTTGTCGCCGGGGGCGTCGTTGCCGCGCACCCCATAGGCCAGGCTGAAAAAGGCCAGCAGTGCGGTAACCAGCAGCATCAGGGCGCTAAGGCGATCCAGTACCAGCACTATGCCGAACGGCGGCTGCCAGTTGCCCAGGGCATAGAGGTGGATGCCGCCCTGGTCGGCCAGCTGCAACAGGCCCAGGGCGATGGCTAGCAGGCCGGCGGCGGAAGCCAGGCTGAGCTGGCGGATCAAGCGGCGGCGGCCGGACAGCAGGATCAGCAGCACCGCGGTAAACAGCGGCAGGAGTATGGGGGCGATAATCCAGTGGTTCACACTTCGTCCTCCTCGAGGGGGCGCACCGGCCGAACCGGTTTCTCACCCAAGGCGGCGCTGCCGTCCACATGGTCGTTGCCCAGTTCCGCCCGGGCGCGCAGCGCCAGCACCAGCACAAAGGCGGTCATGGCAAAGCCGATGACTATGGCGGTTAACACCAGGGCCTGGGGTAGCGGGTCGGCGTAGTTATCGCCCTGCCCCAGCACCGCCGGTGCGCCGGTGCGCAGCCGCCCCATCACAAAAATAAACAGGTTCACGGCATAGGAGATCAGGGTCAGCCCCAGGATCACCGGAAAAGTCCGCGCGCGCAGCAGCAGGTAAACGCCGCAGCCCACCAATACCGCAATCACCAGGGCAATCAGCGCTTCCATCAGTTGTTCTCCTCATTGTTGATGGCGGGGATACTGGCGTAGGTGGTTTGCGCCAGCTTGCCCAGCTGCGCCAGCATCAGCAGGGTGGCGCCCACCACGGCGATATACACACCCGCGTCAAATACCATGGCGGTGGCCAGCTCAAAGTCGCCCACCAGCGGCCAGTGCACATGGGTAAAACTGGTGGTGAGGAAGGGGTAGCCAAACAGCCAGCTGCCGGCGCCAGTGAGCGCCGCCAGCAACACGCCCAGTACCCCCAGGCGGCGGTAATCCAGCGGCAGGCGCTGCTGCACCCACTCGGAGCCACTGCACACATACTGCAAAATCAGCGCGATGCTGGTGATCAGCCCGGCGATAAAACCGCCCCCCGGCTGGTTGTGGCCGCGCAGGAAAATGTACACAGATACCAGCAGCGCCAGGGGCAGGAGTATGCGCGACAGCACCACCAGGATCGGCGGGTAAGGGTCCCTCGCCCACTGGCGGCCCTCGCCATCGGCGCCGGGCAAAGGCAGGCGCAGGCCGTCCAGCATCAGGTAAACCCCCAGGCCGGCAATGGCCAGCACGGTGATTTCCCCCAGGGTATCGAAGCCGCGGAAGTCCACCAGAATCACATTGACCACGTTGCTGCCACCGCCGCCGCTGAGGCTGTTGGCGAGGAAGAAATCCGCCAGGCTGGTGTCGTAGGGGCGGGTGAGGATCGCCAGGCACAGCAGCCCCACCCCGGTGCCGGCAGCCAGCGCCAGCAGCAAATCCCGCCCCACCCGCCAGGGGTCGGATTCATGGGGCGTCTGCTGGGGCAAAAAGTAGAGCGCCAGCATCAGCAGGATAATGGTCACCACCTCCACCGAAATCTGGGTCAGGGCCAGATCCGGCGCGGAAAAGCGCACAAACGCCAGGGACACAATCAAACCCACCACCCCCAGCACCAACAGGGCGGCAAAGCGGTTGTGGTGGATGATGACGGTGGCCAGGGCGGCGATCATCAGCACCGCCGCCAGCAGCAGGCTAACCCCGTCCAGGGGGGTCAGGGCGACAGCGCCCAGCAGCGATCCCAAAGGCCAAAACTCCACCGCCGCCAGCAGCAGCGCCGTGCCCAGCAACAGCGCCAGGGAGCGCTGCAGGGAGCCGTTTTCGCAGGCGTCGGTCACCCGCTGGGCCAGGCGCACCAGGGTTTGGATGCGCTTTTCAAACAGCTCTTTTTCGTCGCGGCGGTATTTGCGCTCGTAAAAGGCAAACAGGCCGCGGCGCTGGTAGTAAAGCAGCAGGCCACCCACAAGCGCCGCCACACTCATCAGCAAGGGCAGGTTAAGCCCGTGCCACAGGGCTATGTGGTACTCGGGAATGCCACTGCCCAACACCGCCAGGCTGGCGGCATCAAGGAAGGGCGCCACCAGCAAATGAGGCATTAGCCCCACCAGCAAACACAGCAGCCCCAGCAGCGCCATGGGCAGGATCATATAGCCGGGGGGTTCGTGGGGCGGGTAGATAGGCAGCTCGATAGGCGCGCCGTTAAAGAACACATCGTGGATAAAACGATAGGAATAAGCCACGGCGAAAATGCCGGCAAATGTCGCGAACAGCGGGATTATCCAGCTGAAATCACCCAAGATGGCCACTTGCAGTGTCTCGGTAAAAAACATCTCCTTGCTTAAAAAACCGTTCAGCAGCGGCACCCCGGCCATGGCCGAAGCCGACACCATGGCCACACTGGCAGTCACCGGCATATAGCGCCACATACCGTTGATGCGGCGCATATCCCGGGTGCCGGTTTCGTGGTCGATGATGCCCGCCGCCATAAACAGCGATGCCTTAAAAGTGGCGTGGTTGATGATATGGAACAGCGCCGCCACCGCCGCCAACTGGCTGCTAAAACCCAGCAACATGGTAATCAGCCCCAGGTGGCTGATGGTGGAATAGGCCAGCAGGCCTTTCAGGTCGTGCTTGAACAGGGCGGTATAGGCACCAAACACCAGGGTCGCCAGGCCGGTAAAGGTCACCAGGTAAAACCACAGCTCC
>CAMLRI010000101.1 GCA_946482385.1 uncultured Cellvibrio sp. | reverse complement strand
GCAATATTTTTGAAGCGGCTGAACTCAGCCATCAAACCAACTCCCTGCCGGAAGTGTGCGGCCGCGTGTGCCCCCAGGATCGCCTGTGTGAAGGCGCCTGTACCCTCAACGACGGCTTTGGTGCAGTGACTATCGGCAACGCCGAGAAATACATCACCGACACCGCCTTCGCCATGGGCTGGAAGCCGGATATGTCCAAAGTGGTTTGGACCAGCAAAAAAGTGGCCGTGATCGGCGCCGGCCCTGCCGGTATTGGCTGTGCCGACGTGCTGGTGCGCAACGGCGTCAAGCCAGTGGTGTTCGACAAGCACCCGGAAATCGGCGGCCTGCTGACCTTCGGCATCCCCGAATTCAAACTCGAAAAAAGTGTGATGACCCGTCGCCGCAAAATTTTCGAAGAAATGGGCGTAGAGTTCCGCTTGAACACCGAAGTGGGCAAAGACATCACCATGGAAGAATTGCTGCGCGATTACGACGCCGTATTCATGGGCATGGGCACCTACACCTACATGAAAGGCGGCTTCCCCGGTGAAGACCTGCCCGGCGTTTACGATGCCCTGCCCTTCCTGATTTCCAACGTGAACCGCAACCTGGGCTTCGAGAAAAACCCGGCGGATTTCATCAGCGTGAAAGGCAAAAAAGTGGTGGTACTGGGTGGTGGCGATACCGCCATGGACTGTAACCGCACCTCCATTCGCCAGGGCGCCAGCAGCGTTACCTGCGCCTATCGCCGCGACGAAGAAAACATGCCCGGCTCCAAGCGCGAAGTCGCCAACGCCAAAGAAGAAGGCGTGCAGTTCCTCTACAACCGCCAGCCAGTGGAAGTAGTGGGCAACGGTAAAGTGGAAGGCGTTAAAGTGGTGACCACCCAACTGGGCGAGCCAGATGCCAAAGGCCGCCGCAGCCCGGTAGTCATTCCCGGCTCCGAGGAAATACTGCCGGCCGATGTAGTGCTGATCGCCTTCGGCTTCCGCCCCAGCCCGCAACCCTGGTTTGCCAGCAACGGCGTAAAAACCAATGATTGGGGTGGCGTAATTGCCCCCGAACAGCAGCAGTTTAAATTCCAAACCACCAATCCCAAGGTATTTGCCGGCGGCGATATGGTGCGCGGTTCCGATCTGGTGGTTACCGCCATTTGGGAAGGCCGCGAAGCGGCGCAGGGTATCCTCGACTACCTCGAGGTATAAGCGCAGCGCACTTGGCTTAACTGCTAGGCATCACGTATTAGCCCCGCCTGTGCGGGGCTAATGCTATCTGGCCCCAGGGCTTACAGGAGTCCACATGACTGAATTGAAAAACGACCGTTTTCTACGCGCCCTGCTCAAGCAACCGGTGGATGCCACTCCCGTGTGGATGATGCGCCAGGCCGGCCGCTATTTACCGGAATACCGCGCCACCCGCAGCCGCGCCGGCGATTTTATGGGGCTGTGCACCAACCCCGAGCTGGCCTGCGAAGTCACCCTGCAACCCCTGGAACGCTACCCGCTGGATGCCGCCATCCTCTTCTCGGATATTTTGACCATCCCCGATGCCATGGGCCTGGGGTTGTATTTCGAAACCGGCGAAGGCCCCAAATTCCACAAGCCGGTGCGCACAGAGGCCGACATAAATGCACTGCAGGTGATCAACCCGGAGCAGGATCTGCCCTATGTCATCAATGCCGTTAAAACCATTCGCCGCGAACTCCATGGCCGGGTGCCATTAATCGGCTTCTCCGGCAGCCCCTGGACCCTGGCCACCTACATGATCGAAGGCGGCTCCAGCCGCGACTTCCGCCGCGCCAAGGAAATGCTCTACAACCAGCCGCAGCTGATGCACCGCCTGCTGGATGTGTTGGCCCAGTCGGTGACTGTGTACCTCAATGCCCAAATCCAGGCCGGCGCCCAGGCAGTACAGATTTTTGATACCTGGGGCGGCGCCCTGTCCCATAGCGCCTACCAGGAATTCTCCCTGGCCTACATGCAAAAAATCGTCGCCGGTCTGATCCGCGAGCAGGACGGCCGCCAGGTGCCCGTTATCCTGTTCACCAAAGGTGGCGGCCAGTGGCTGGAAGCCATGGCCAATACCGGCGCCACCGCCCTGGGGCTGGATTGGACAACCGATATAGGCGCCGCCCGCGCCCGTATTGGCGCCAAGGTAGCCCTGCAGGGCAATATGGACCCCAGCATCCTCTACGCCAGCCCCGCGCGCATCCGCGAAGAAGTGGGAGCCATACTCGCCGCCTACGGCCCCGGCTCCGGCCATGTGTTTAACCTCGGCCATGGCATCACCCCGGAAGTCGACCCGGAACATGCCGGCGCCTTTATCCGCGCCGTCCACGAGCTTTCCCAGGCCTACCACACCGCCGGGTAATAAATCCCTGACGCCAGTCTGGCCAGTCTGGTGCCAGGGATATTTCTTGATTACACTCTCCTCACTAACACCCTGAAACTGCCAGGACGAATAAACCTCGCCAGGCGATAGTTATTTTGGTGCTATGGCGTTCCTATAAGCGCCCGCGCAATTCTGCTATTGTCTGGTCAATAAAACTGCCGCAACCGCTTGGGCACATGGGGAAACATTGTGGGAATCAAACAGGTAAAAGTGGATGTCAACGAGCTCACCATAGGCATGTATGTGTCCGGGCTCGACCGTCCCTGGTCGCAAACTCCCTTCCCCCTGCAGGGCTTCTACCTGCGCGACCTGGGCGAGATCAACCAACTCAAAGCCCTGTGCAACTACGTGTTTATCGATGTGGAAAAGGGCCGCGGCCCTATAGCCGCCAACCTCAAAACCCTCGCCCCCGGCCTTAAAGCCAAACCCAACCCCCGCGAGCGCGCCACCTCCTTCACCGAAGCCGTTGCCCCCCTCAAAATCCAGCGCGGCCTCTACCGCGAAGTGGAGCCATTGCAAAAGGAAGTTAAACGCGCCCGCCAGCTGCACCAAAAGGTGTATGAATCCGTGGTGGAGGTAATGAAGCAGCTGGAGGAGAACCAATGGGAGGGTTCCTCCCTGGGCGAAACCAAGCGGGTCGCCAGCGAAATGGTCGACAGCGTGCTGCGCAACCCCGACGCCTTCACCTGGCTGTCGCGGGTACAGGAAAAAGACGAATACACCTACAGCCACGCCGTGCGCTCCTCGGTGTGGGCGATACTCTTCGGCCGCCATATCGGCCTGCCCAAGCGCGACCTGGATGTACTGGCCATGGGCGTGCTGTTAAAAGATGTGGGCAAGGTGCAATTGGATGCCGCCCTGTTGGCCAAACAAAACCGCAGCGCCGAGGAAGAGCGCGAATACGAAACCTTTGTCGAACTGGGCTGCGAAATCCTGCGCAAAACCCCCGGGGTAGAGCCGCGGGTAATCAGCGTGGTTAAAACCCACTGCGAGCGCTTAAACGGCAGCGGTTTCCCCCAGGGCCTCTCGGGCGACAAAATCCCGCTGCTGGGCAAAATCGCCGGCATAGTCACCTACTACGACCATGTCACCAACCCGCGCGGCTCGCGCAATCCCATCGCCCCCTCCAAAGCCGTGGCCAAACTCTACGAACTGCGCAACATCCAGTTCCAGGAGGAGCTGGTAGTCGAATTTATCCGCGCCATCGGCCTCTACCCCACCGGCACCCTGGTGGAGCTGAGCACCGGCGAAGTGGCCGTGGTGGTAGAGCAAAACTTCGAGCGCCGCCTCAAGCCCAAAGTCATAGTCGTGCTCGATAGCTTCAAGCAGCCCCTGGATGAATACCTGCTGCTGGATCTTTCCGAAGACGACAAACGCAAACAAGAGCTGTTGGATTCCGGAAAAAAAACCCGCTACGAAATCGAAAAAATCGAAATCGCCCGCGACCTGGAGCCAGGCAGCTACGAGGTAGACATCAGCGGCATCCGCGACCAATACCTGATGAAAACCGAGAAAAAAGGCCTTATGGCCCTACTCAGCCGCCTCACCTCCAAAACCTGATACGCCAGCGCATTGGGGCACAGCAAAAAACCAGGGGCAGCCCTGGTTTTTTTATGGTTTTGTTATGCCCAAGAGCAAGGCGTAACAGTAGTGTGTTGCCCCTGGACTCGCTAGAATCGCGCCCGCGTTTGGCTTAATCGCCAAAGCCGTAGCCTATCGAATTACCCTCCACACCAACCCCGCATCCTGCACACAGTGAGCACACAATGTTTGAATGGTTAGCTAGCCCCGAAGCCTGGGTCGCCCTGGCGACACTGACAGCCCTGGAGATTGTCCTGGGCATAGACAATATTATTTTTATCTCCATCCTGGTTGGGCGCCTGCCCGAGCACCAGCGCAAATTTGCGCGCAATGTCGGCCTCAGCCTGGCCATGCTCACCCGCCTGGCACTGCTCTTCTCCCTCGCCTGGGTGATGGGCCTTACCGAACCCCTGTTCAGCATCTTCGGCCAGGAAATTTCCGGGCGCGATATTATTTTGATCGGCGGCGGCCTCTTCCTTATCGCCAAAGCCACCCACGAAATCCACGGCAGCCTGGAAGGCGCGGTAGAGAGCAAGCAGAATGTCGCCGCCAAAGGCCTGATGATGGTGCTGGTGCAAATTGCCATACTCGATATCGTCTTCTCCCTCGACTCAGTCATCACCGCCGTCGGCCTGGTCAGCCAGGTGCCCATCATGGCCACCGCCATCATCATCGCCGTAGGCGTAATGCTGTTCGCCGCCAAACCCATTGGCGACTTTGTCGACACCCACCCCACCATCAAAATCCTCGCCCTCTCCTTCCTGGTGGTGGTCGGCTTCACCCTGCTGGTGGAAGGCTTCGAGGTACACGTACCCAAAGGCTACATCTACTTCGCCATGGCCTTCTCGTTGGGTGTAGAGATGATCAACATCAAACTGCGCAAAAGCATGGATAAACCCGTGGAGCTGCGCAAAGATTACCCCGGCGATCAATCCTAAACCGCCCGCGCAGTTGTTCGCACCCAAAGGCCGCTCGCAACAGCGGCCTTTGTTGTTTCTGTTCATCCAAAAAGTTGCCAAGCCTGCCAATTGACCTGCATCAACACCACCCGCACCACACAACTGCTTTAATGCCCCCACCCCACGGAGGCCAAGATGAGAGAGCGCAACTACCAAAAAATGGCGGGCACATCCGCCGTATTTATTCCCGCCAATTTCGCCAGCGCATCGCCCGTCGAACGCGACGGCCTGGTATGGACAGCCACCGAGCTGCACATGCCCAGCAGCCCGCAAGCACTCACCTGGAAGCCATCGCTAGCCACCAGCCTGGCACTGGAAGGCCTGGAAGAATACGACCCACCCAGCGCCGGCGACACCCGCTACATCACCAACCTGGGCATGGCCTTTGTGTATAACAGCCAGATCCGCGGCTGGGTGGCGTTAACGGATTATGTGTAGGCAATACTGCGTCAAAATCACTAGGAATAATTATTTCGAATCACCTGCAACTCCACCAACAATGCTCTAAGGCTTCTAACCCAATCGGCCAAACCAGTCAGGTCGTTTAAAGCGCAGCCTAGTTGGTAGTTGCCTTCAATTTCAGCGAGCTGGCGCAACAAGTTATTTAGCGTAACGCGGGTGTTGCTAATGGAGTTACTACCGCCCAGCGAGTCCTCATAATATTGGGCAGTTAAGGTTAATAAGGAGGCGACAAAGGTAATGGCCGCAACGATTAATGCTGCATGCGTTTGGCCATTTGCCAGGGCGGCAATCAGGCCAGCGGATAATGCCGATGAAACCACTCCGCCAATTAACCTAACCCGCTGAATCCGCTTGCTGCGCTGCATAACCTGATGCAGCAATGGCTCCATAGTTTGCTTTGCTGATGCCAGCGTTTCTTTAAATAGCGCCAGCAGCATGGTGTTTTCTGTTTCTGGCGCCGCCTCAGCGCCAAGCATTTTGCCCGGTGTTAAGCTGACGGCGGCTTCGGGAAAATTCTGCTGTATACGTTTGAGTGCATCCGGGTTGGCGCTCGCTAAAAAGTTAACCAGAACTTCAATATTCTGCATGGTCTTCTCCAATGGTTTCTATGGCCTTGGGGTTTGCTTCCGTTAAAAATTTAAGCCTCTTTAATATACCCAGCATCCACCGGTCGAATACCGCCAAGGGCAACAGCAGCAAGCGCGATAACAGTGGCGCGTATTGGATTTTTTGTGACTGAGTTATTTTTTTAAATAGCCAGTAAGCAGCGGCATAGTAAATAGCGCTGACGACCAAACTTACAACATAAATACTTTCTGAATCATTAACAAAAAATGGCCCCTGCCCACCGGGAATATAAGTACACACTAGCCACACAGGTATATTCACCAGGGTAATCACCAGGCATTTTAGCCATGCACCCAATCCGCCTTCGGGGAAAATAGCTTCACCATCCGTTTTCCATAGCAGGGCAATACAAAAAATTAACGCGGTTGGCGACAATACAAAGACGGTCATTGGCGCCGCAAAGAAAACCATTATCGACAGCATTATCAGGCCAGATGCAAAGGGCGTGAAAAATACGAAAAAAAACAAACTGCGTATAAACCAGATAAATTTTCTAGTAACGGGCTTAAAACTTGTTATATCGGAAAAAGCTTGGGAAACACCTGCGCCCAACCACAAAAGCACGGGAAATATCAATGCAGGTATAGCGACAAGGTTAAATACAAACCAGCTAAAAATACTACTGGGCACAAATGGGATCACCCGGCTATCCAGCTCTTGGGATACCTGGCTATCCAGAGAATAGAGCGCCGGGGAAAGAGTGGTTCCTGCAACAGCAGATTTCTTCACCAGCTTTTCGCCCTGGATATAGACTTTTTCTATAAAAATTTGCCCATCGGATGCAAAATCGACTTGCTGGGGAATATAAAAAATATCGCCACTTTTTACCGCCAGGGCCGATAGGGCCATACCCAGATTTTCTTGCTGCACGGATTCCGTTAAAGCACCGGCAATATCCAGGGCATTAACTCGGTTAATGTACCCGCTGCCGTTGGCAACCGCAGCAGTCTCGCAGCCAAGCAACATAAGTTCAGATTCGGCGCGCTTGGCGGCAGCCATTAATTCTGTAATAGGAATGGATTTTGTAATGCCCTGCCCTGCATCGCGGGTTACTATATGGCCATCCTCTACATGGCCAATCAAAAAAATAGCTTTGCGCTTTTGGCTTTCTACCAGTTCAATAATATCGCTATGGCTAAGTGAGGTAGTTGACTGGTGTAGCCTGCCAAGCTTGGCATCTATCTGCGGCAGGATAAAAACTTCATCCTTATCAAAAATAGAAATTACCCGGCTTTTCTCCGGACCAAAACTTCGGTAAAGC
>CAMLRI010000100.1 GCA_946482385.1 uncultured Cellvibrio sp. | reverse complement strand
CTACCACTGGGTCAGCTCCAGCCCAGGTGAAAATTTACTGGTGCATATGGAAAACCATGGGGCTATGGGTGCGGATAAATACTCTATAGCGGCCGGCGGCACTGCTGGGGAAAACCAGGCGATTATTTGCCATATGGATGCCACGCTTAGCCTTAAGCGCCAACCCTGGAGCGCAAAAACCTTGCAGGGTTTGTTGTGGCGCCAACCCTGGCTGGCAATAAAAGTGCCCGTAGCCATTTATTGGCAAGCGTTAAAGTTATTGTTTAAAGGGGTACCTGTTTACAACCATCCCCCTGTGTTGAAAACCACCGGAGAAGAATCGTGAAATCTAACAGTATCGCTCTTTTACCTGCGCACAAGGCTACAGGTTTTACTCGCAATCAACAGGTTGCCCGCCGTTTATTCCTGGCGGTGTTGGCGCGCTTGCAATTTGGTTGCCTGAGGTTGCACGAGGGAGATGTATTGTTGAGTTTTGGCCAGGCGCCAGACCAGACCGATTTAGTGGCCGATATACGTGTGCTTGACCCGCAACTCTATGTTGACGTGGTATTCGGCGGCTCTATAGGCTCTGGTGAAGCCTACATGAGCGGTTACTGGGAAAGTAATAATTTGACCTCGGTAATCCGTTTGTTTGTACGCAACTTATCCGTGTTGGATAGGATGGATAGCCAACAATCCTGGTTGAGTAAGTGGTTGCTCAAATCATTCCACTGGTTTAACCGCAACAGCAAACAGGGCTCGCGCAAAAATATTGCTGCCCATTACGATTTGAGTAACGATTTTTTTAGTTTGTTTCTCGATGAATCCCTGATGTACTCCTCCGCTATTTATCCCTATCCCCAAGCGGAGTTGGCCGAGGCGGCGCAATATAAATTGCGCCGTGTGTGCGAAAAGTTGCAGCTCAATGCCGGTGATCACTTGCTGGAGATAGGCACGGGTTGGGGTGGCATGGCCATTTATGCGGCGCAACACTACGGCTGCAGGGTAACCACTACGACCATTTCGCGGGAGCAGTATGAGTGTGCCAAGGCGCGGGTGCGCGCGGCCGGGTTGGAGGGCAGGGTAGAGGTGCTGTTCGATGACTACCGCGATCTGCGCGGCCAGTATTCCAAACTGGTGTCTATCGAAATGATCGAAGCGGTGGGGCATGAACATTACCCGCAATACTTTTCAACCTGCTCGGCTTTGCTGAAGGATGATGGCCTGATGTTATTGCAAGCCATTACCATCAGCGATCAGCGCTACGAACAGGCGCGCCGCTCGGTGGATTTTATTCAGCGCTATATTTTCCCCGGCGGTTCCCTGCCGTCTATTGCGGTGATTAGCGAACAGCTGCGCCGTTACACCGATATGAATATCCTGGCGCTGGAGGATATAGGCGATCACTATGCGCAAACCCTGCAGGATTGGCGAACTGCTTTTATGGCGCGGCGGCCTGAGGTGGCAGCCCTGGGATTTGATGAGCGGTTTATGCGCATGTGGGAATTTTATTTGTGCTATTGCGAAGGAGGCTTCCGCGAACGCAGTATTGGCACCGCACAAATACTGATCGCCAAACCGGGTTACCGCTCGGGATTTTTTGCGCCATGAAGCAACAAACCCGCTTTCGCGTGTTTAATTTTATCGCCCTGCAATTGGGCTGGCTGGTGGCTGTGCTCTACGGCAACCTGGCGGCCTTTGCCTTTTGCCTGCCGCTAGTGGCGGTGCATTTTTATTATTCACCTTGCCGGCGCAGCGATGTGTTGGCGGTGCTGCTGGCGCTGGCGCTGGGTTTGGTTCACGATGGCCTGCTGTTGGGGGTAGACTATATCGCTTTTGTCGATAGCCGCTGGGGCCCACCCTGGTGGTTGATGAGTTTATGGCTGCTCTTGGGGTTGGCGGTAAACCACTCCCTGAGCTGGGTGTACCAACGGCCACTGCTTGCCGGGGCCTTGGGCGCAGTGGTTGGCCCCCTGAGTTATATCGCAGGTGAGCGTTTATCCAGCGCTTACTGGCAGGTGGATTTGGCCTATATACTGCCGCTGTTGGCGGTGCTGTGGGCGCTGGTGTTACCCTTGCACCGTTATATGTTGCTATGGCTTTCGCGCCGTTTGTATTCGCCCAGCCGCTGAATGTTTATCTGAATGATTGAAGGTTTTCCTATGAAACTAGGTGCTGCATTGTTATTGGTTAAGTTGTGTGCTTTGTTGTGCTTGGCGGCCCATGCCAATGCCCAGGAGGAAACTTATGTGGTGGCTGGAACGGCTTATAACCTGGATAACAATCAATTAATTTACCGCGAGCTTTACACCGCCCTGGACGAAAACCGCCAGGTGCGCGTGCACTATGTCACCCCCGAAGGCGATAGGTTTGCCAGTAAAACCCTGACTTACCTTGGCGAATACTTTCAACCGGAATTTGAATTAAAAGATTTGCGCGATGATGAAGTGGTATCGGCCAAATTTGATGGGCCGCGTCTGGTAATGAACCATCGGCAGGGCGAGAAAAACAACACTGGCATTTTTTATGATAATGCGCGTATTGTTATTGATGCCGGTTTTGATGCTTACATCCAGTTGAACTGGGATCAGTTGATGGCCGGCAAGCGCATTAAATTTGATTTTGCTTTTGTGCAGCGCATGGAAGCCATAGGTTTGGAAGTGAAAAAAATTAAATCGGCTGAATCGCCACTTTATGATGCCAATTACGGCCAGGATTGGGTGTATTTGCAGATGAAGGTTGCCAACCCATTGAAGTCTCTGTTGGCGCAACCGGTATTTTTGGCTTACAACCCCAATGGCCGTTATTTAATGCGCTACCAGGGGCGTTCCAACCTGGATGATTACCGCGGTTTGCCCTGGGATGTGCGCATCGACTACGAGTACCTTAATTAGATTGATCCTGCGCTGGCTCATTTAATAAATAGGCGCACCATTCACTCCAGCTACCGGGATAAAGTTTGGCGCTAATCCCGGTTAGCTCCAGCGATAATAAATTTACACAGGCGGTAACCCCCGAGCCGCAGTAGGCCACCAGGTTTTGCTTTTCTGCCAGCGCACTCCAGTGGGCGCGCTGGAACTCCATAGGTTTAAAAAAGCCCTGCTCATCGCTGATTTCCTGCCAGGGAAAATTCAGCGCACCGGGAATATGCCCGGCGATAGGATCAATAGGTTCTTCCTGCCCCAAATAGCGTTTGTTTTCGCGTGAATCTATCAGTGTGTAGCCATCGGGATCGGCGATCAGTTGTGCCCGGTTGACTATGGCCGGTGTTGGCAGCGGCACGCGCAAACTGCCGGATTTATTCGCCGGGACGCGCCTGTCCAGTGCGCCACCTATCGCCTTCCAGGCACCCAGGCCGCCATCCAGTAGAAACAGGTTTGGTAAACCCAGTTGTTTAAGCAGCCACCAGGCGCGGGCGGCATAGGCAAAGCGGGAATCGTCGTAAAGCACCAGGTCGCTGTGTTGGTGAACACCCGCTTGACGCAACTTTTCAATCAAGTGATTCCAGTCAGGCAAGGGGTGGCGGCCACTCAGTGAATGCACGGGGCTGGAGAGATCCTCATTTAAATCCAGATAGTAAGCACCGGGGATATGCCCCTCCTTGTATAACTCGCGCCCTTTGGCGGGGTTATCAAGACGAAAACGGCAATCAAAAATAATCAGGCCTTTGTTAAGGCGCTCTTTGAGCTGCTGGGCAGTAATCAGGCTGGTCATGGAAAAAACAACTATTAAATATTATTAATGGCGCGCATGGTCGCACTATTCCACAGGCTTGTGAATAGTAAAAATTGTACAGATCGGCGATTTTTTGTGGGGTTTAAAACAGGCGGCTTAATAAAAATGGAATTGCCGTTTCCACGCGCATAATGCGCTCGCCCAGGGTGACGGGAGTGAAGCCTGCTTGTTGCAGCAGCTCTACTTCGTACTGAATAAAACCGCCTTCGGGCCCCACCGCCAGGCTGATAGGGCCTGTGCATTGGCGCGGGCAATCCTGCTGGGTGTAGGGGTGGGCTACCAGCGCTTGGCTGCCTTGAATAATGCCGGGCAGTTCATCTTCCACAAAAGGTTTGAAGCGCTTTATTAAATGCACTTGGGGCAATTGTGTATCGCAGCCTTGCTCCAGCCCCAGCAGCAATTGCTCGCGAATGGCTTGTTCCTGCAGGAAAGGGGTTTGCCAATAACTTTTTTCCACCCGGTAAGAGTTAATTAAATAAACCTGTTTAACCCCCAGGGTGGCGATGGTTTGAAAAATACGCCTGAGCATTTTCGGGCGCGGCAAGCCGAGAATAAGTGTGAGGGGCAGCGGCGATGGTGGTGTGCGATCCAGGCGCAGTTGCATCTGGATTTGCTGTTCATCTATGTGAGTGATAATTGCTTTGCCCATGGCGCCGTTGAGCATGCCGGCATTGAGCTCTTGCCCCAGCTGGGCATTGTGTATTTGGTTAATGTGGGCCAGGCGCCGCTGGTCGCGAATGATGGCTTGATTGGGGGCACAAAGGTCGTCTGCGTTGAGCAATACAAGGTTCATGTGCGGCCAGCATTCATCACAAAAAATGGTTGGGAAATAGCGCCAGTGAAGTGCAACAAAAAGAATGGTGCCCCGGAGACGATTTGAACGTCCGACCTGCCGCTTAGGAGGCGGCTGCTCTATCCAACTGAGCTACCGGAGCAAAAAAGAGGCGGTATTGTAGGTAGTTTCCCCGCAGAATCCAAGGCGCAGATCAGCGGCAACATGGCCGGGCGTGGCGCGCAAGGAGTGTGCGGGGGAAATAAAAAGCCCGCTCAATAAGCGGGCTTGAATAAATGGGCGCTAAAGGCTGCCTGGAGTAATCAGGCTTTGGCCAGGCTGTAGGAATGGCTTTGCTGGGTTCTGTTGCCGTTAGCGGTGTAAAGCGAAGGGGCAGGGGCCTTGCCGCGCAACAGGTTGAGCAGGTGATCAATGGTTTGCCCGGAGCGGGTAATCAGCTTGCCATTAATCTCATTGAGTGCCTGGCATTCGCTAAATTCGGTGATCAACTTATTCCAGCCATCGCACAGGGCTTGGGTTTGTGGGTTGCGTTGCAGGAATTCATTCCAGCCACTGGCGTTGGTGCTGAGGCCCTGGTTGCGCAAAATTTGTTGGCGGATTTGCGCGTGGCTGTTGAGCAGGTCTACCAAGGGCAATTTTTGTTCAAGGATTTTGCCCAGTTGTTGGTGATCGCGGGTGGTGAGCAGTTCGCGTTCGCGAATCAGCAGGGTTTTGAGTTGGCTGACGGCATTGCCATCTTCCACCATCATCTGGCGTAACAGCTCGGGATTAATTGACATGGCAACCTCGGTAAGTGGTACGGGTTAAAACGCTGCAACAAAAAACACATCAAGAGCGCAAACCAAAGCCTGGGGAGCCGCAGGTTTGCGCCATCCGGGTATTAGCCCAGCAGTTGTTCCTGGTTGAGCATATTTTCGGCAATACGCTCGGCGTTAATTTCAAACTTGCCTTCGGCAATGGCGCGGCGCAGTTCGGCTACACGCTCCATATTCACATCGGGCAGGCTATTGATTTTGGCTTGCAGGCGGCCGGCGTTTTGCGCCTCCTGGCTAAGCACTACCTGATCACCTGCCTTATTGGCCGGTGGGTTAACCTCGGGCGCGCTGGCCTGGCTATTGGCTTTTTCGCCGCTGGGCGAGGCCACCTTGCTGCGGGTGCCTTTGGAATCCAGCGAGCCTATGCTGTTGTTGGTGTTGAAGTTCATGTGTTTCCCCAGAGTTGTTTCAGTTGCTTGCTAACCCGTGCCAGTTACCTGGCGGCGCCCCGAGATTATAGGGTGCCTATTGGGTTTATCGGCCAGTGGGCGCGATACTTTAGCAACTTATTTCACTATTTCTGTCCTATCGGAAATTCGCTCAATCACAAAGGCTGCTCGCTTCCAGGGCGAGGCTAATGAGTGATCACTTTTCCTGATGCAATGACCGTGCCGGTTACTATGCGATCAGACTGGTTGTTTTTAATGCGTATTTTTTGCCCCAGGCGGCCATCGCCCAGGGCCGTGCCATTGGCGATTACCTGAATCCCCCCCAGGGCGGATTGCAGCTCCACGGATTCGCCGCGCTTAATCAGGGTGGGGGCATCCAGGGCGCTGTTAATAAAGGCGCTGCCGCGGCCTATATTGCGTTTCACTTCCTGGCCAATAATTTGTTCGCTAAGGGTGTAATAACTTTGGCGTATCTGGCTGATATTCAGGCTTTCCCAGGTGATATCCCCGGCGTTGATGCGCTCGCCGCGGGCCAGGTCGCGCTGGGCCACAGGTATTTCGCGGAAGATGGATACCTGTGCCGGTATGTGTACCGACCAGCTGGGTTGGCTTTGGCATTGCACTTGTACGCTGATATTGCCGCCATTGCCGCTAGTATCCTTGGCGGTAAATGCCAGTGGTTGCTGGCACTGGGCAAGCTTAATGCGAGAGTCCAGGTTTCCGACGTTAATTTCCAGTCGCCCCTGGTGGGCATAGTGTTTTGTCAAAAAGTTGGCGGCCGCCTGTTTGAGTTGCACAACGGTGTAGCCGGCAGCCTGGGTTGTACTGGCCATCAACACAAGCGCCAAGCCGCCGGCAAGGCCTTGTCCCAGGCGGCAATACCTGTAGCAAAAGCGGTAAAGCCTGGCCGCTGGCGCTAAGAAAATTTCATAAAAACTAGGAAGTTCCATAAATTGTCCTATTCTCTCTAGGTAAGAATTGGCGTCACTGAACTTCTATTGAACTTCGCAAATGACAACAAATCCGCGCATTAAAGGTTGATGCTGCTGTGCCGCTAACTGGATGATGGCAATACGCTTAGTAAAGCCAAGGCAAAAACTGTGCCTGTCGATTTGTTGGCGGGCAGACTGCTGAGAATAAGCTGGGTTGAGGCATGCGATGCCCCTTTCGCTAAATGCTCCTAAGGCCCAATTTTTTAACCGCCTGATTTGATTGATTTGATAGAGGTAGCTACATGGCCGGTGTAATGGATAGTGTCAACCAGCGCACCCAGCTGGTGGGTCAAAACCGTTTGGAGCTGTTGCTGTTTCGCCTGGGTGGCCAGCAGCTCTACGGCATTAACGTGTTTAAGGTAAAAGAAGTCCTGCAATGCCCCCAGCTTAATGCCATACCCGGGCGCAGCTCGGTGGTGCGCGGGGTTGCCCATATCCGCGGTGGCACCCTGCCAATCATGGATATGAACCTGGCCATAGGTAAGCGCGAGCTGCCGGATATCGAAAGCTGCTTCGTCATCATCACCGAATACAACCGTACCGCCCAGGGTTTCTTGGTGCGCTC
>CAMLRI010000099.1 GCA_946482385.1 uncultured Cellvibrio sp. | reverse complement strand
TGATCCGTGACTTGGTTGTCGATATGACCCAGTTCTACGACCAATACAAAAAGATTGAACCCTATTTGCAAAATGATACGCCGGCACCGGCGATCGAGCGTCTTCAATCACCGGAAGACCGCGAAAAGCTCGATGGCCTTTACGAGTGTATACTTTGCGCTTGTTGTTCAACCAGCTGCCCCTCTTTCTGGTGGAACCCCGATAAATTTATTGGCCCAGCTGGCCTGTTGCAAGCTTATCGTTTTCTGGCGGACAGCCGCGACTTGGCTACCCAGAAGCGCTTGGCTAATCTGGATGATCCATTCAGCGTATTCCGTTGCCATGGCATCCAAAACTGTGTGGCGGTTTGCCCCAAAGGGCTGAACCCCACTCGAGCCATCGGCCATATCCGCAATATGTTGTTACAAAGCGCTACCTAAGGTGGCGCTTTTCTGTATCTGAAACTACAAAAAGATGCCCTGTGCGTGCTCTAGCGTGCAGAGGCACTAGCCTGTTAGTCGCAATCGGTCGCGACAACTTAAAAGCGGCGCTTTTAATCACAAGTTGAAAGCGTTTGGTAGCTAACCGCTAATTGATAGCAGGGGATGACTAATCCCTAATGATGAAGGTGGGTGGAATGCAAGACAGCATTATGGAGCAATTTTGGAGCACTTCTCACATCTCTGGTGGGAATGCCGCTTACGTCGAAGAGCTCTACGACACATATTTACATAATCCCAACGCCGTTCCTGAAGAGTGGCGCAACTATTTCGATCAGCTGCCGCGTGTTAATGGTGTGCTGACCCAAGATACTCCCCACTCGGTAATTCGCGCCCAATTCGAGCAATTGGGTAAGTCTCGCGTCCGTACAGTTACTGTAGCGGGAGGTGCTGTTTCTGCTGAGCATGAGCAGAAGCAAATCAAAGTATTGCAATTAATTAGCTCCTATCGTTTTCGCGGCCATCAAAAAGCGCAATTGGATCCATTGAATCTGATGCAGCGTGAGCCAGTGCCTGACTTGGATCTGAGCTTCCACGGATTAACCAATGCGGATTTGGATACAGTATTCAATACTGGCAGCCTGTTTATTGGTAAAGAAGAAGCAACACTGCGCGAAATTATTGAGGCGCTGGAAAAAACCTACTGCGGCCATATAGGCGCAGAAATTATGCACATCACCCCACTTGCGGAAAAACAGTGGTTGCAGCAGCGTCTCGAAAGTGTGCGTGCCAACCCCGAATTCAGCAAAGAGCAGCGCTTGGCATTGTTGGAGCGTTTGACTGCAGCGGAAGGACTGGAGCGCCATCTCGATAGCAAGTATCCAGGTACCAAGCGTTTTGGCTTGGAGGGCGGCGAGAGCTTTATTCCTTTAGTTGATGCGCTGGTAAAACGCGCAGGCACTTATGGCGCTAAAGAGATTGTGCTGGGTATGGCGCACCGCGGCCGTTTGAACGCCCTGGTAAACGTGTTTGGTAAAAATCCGGCGGAATTGTTTGCTGAGTTCGATGGCAAGCGTTCATTGAATACTTCCGGTGATGTGAAATATCACTCGGGCTTCTCATCCAACGTGATGACGCCCGGCGGTGAATTGCACATGGCCATGGCCTTTAACCCCTCGCACTTGGAAATTGTATCGCCAGTGGTTGAGGGATCGGTGCGCGCTCGCCAAGATCGTCGCGATGACAGCAAGGGCTCCAAGGTGGTGCCTATTGTGGTGCACGGCGATGCAGCTTTTGCTGGCCAGGGTGTGGTCATGGAAACCTTCCAAATGTCGCAGACCCGCGCCTATGGCACAGGCGGTACTGTGCATATTGTGATTAATAATCAGGTGGGTTTTACCACTAACAAGCGTGAAGATTCGCGCTCTACCGAATACTGTACCGATGTTGCCAAGATGATCGAAACCCCGATCTTCCACGTGAATGGTGATGATCCTGAGGCAGTGTTGTTTATTGCCCAGTTGGCGATGGACTATCGTTACGAATTCAAAAAAGATGTGGTTATTGATTTGGTTTGTTACCGCCGTCGTGGTCATAACGAAACCGATGAGCCCTCTGCTACCCAGCCGTTGATGTATCAAGTCATTCGTAGCCTTAAAACTACCCGCACTCTTTATGCGGAAAAGTTGGTTGGTGAGAATTTATTAACTCAGGCCGCAGCCGATGAGCTGACCACTAACTATCGCGCCGCTTTGGATCGCGGTGAGCATGTGGCCAGCGGTTTGGTAAGCGAGCCGGATCGCACCTTGTTTGTTGATTGGAGCCCCTATATTGGCCACGACTGGCAAACACCGGCTACCACAGGTTGTGATTTGCAATTGCTGCAGGCCGCTGCCAACAAGATGTGCGAAATTCCCGATGGCATAGTGCTGCAAAAGCAAGTAGAAAAAATTTACGAAGACCGTCGCAAAATGGCTGGCGGGGCTCTTCCGCTCAATTGGGGTATGGCAGAAACATTGGCTTATGCCACTTTGCTGGAGCAAGGCTACCCGGTGCGGATGACTGGTCAGGATGTGGGCCGCGGTACTTTCTCTCACCGTCATGCTGTGGTGCATAGCCAAAAAGATGGTTCTGCCTATGTTCCACTCAAAAATATGTCACCTAATCAGCCAACTTTTGATCTTTACGATTCCTATTTGTCGGAAGAGGCTGTATTGGCATTTGAATATGGTTATTCAACTACCTCTCCCAAAGGTTTGGTGATTTGGGAAGCCCAGTTTGGCGATTTCGCCAACGGTGCCCAGGTGGTTATTGACCAGTTTATTACCAGCGGTGAGCACAAGTGGGGCCGATTGAGTGGTTTGACTATGTTGTTGCCACACGGTTATGAAGGCCAGGGTCCGGAACACTCATCGGCGCGTCTGGAGCGTTTCATGCAACTTTGCGCCGAACACAATATCCAGGTGTGCGTACCATCAACACCGGCGCAGGTATTCCACATGCTGCGCCGCCAGGCGATTCGCCCTATGCGTCGTCCGCTGATTGTGATGAGCCCGAAATCTTTGCTGCGTCATAAATTAGCAACATCCACATTGGAAGAATTGGCTAATGGCAGCTTCCAAAATGTTATCACTGATATCAGTGTGGATCCTGCCAAGGTTAAGCGTGTCATCCTGTGTAGCGGCAAGGTGTATTACACCTTGCTGGAAGCCCGCAGCGCCCGTCAGCAAGACGATGTTGCATTGATCCGTTTGGAGCAGTTGTATCCATTCCCGGAGCAAGAGTTGACTGCAGCATTAGCGCCTTTCAAAGGCATCAAAGATATTTTCTGGTGTCAGGAAGAGCCCATGAACCAAGGTGCCTGGTATAGCAGCCAGCACCATATGCGTCATGTTGTTCAGGAATTGTATGGTCGTGAACTCTATCTCGACTATGTGGGACGTGAGGCATCTGCCGCCCCTGCGGGTGGTTATATGTCTGCGCACATAGAAGAAGAGAAACGTTTCGTCGACAAGGCACTCAGTATTTGAGTGCCTTACCCCATTAAACCGAACCAATAAATCACAGCGCCACAGAGAGATGGAATAGCATGAGTATCGAAATCAAAGCCCCTACCTTCCCTGAATCCGTTGCCGATGGCACAGTTGCAACCTGGCACAAAAAACCTGGCGAAGCCGTTAAACGCGATGAGCTGATTGTTGATATTGAAACCGACAAAGTGGTTTTGGAAGTGGTGGCACCTGCCGATGGCAGCATTGCTGAAATCTTCAAAGGTGAAGGTGAAACTGTATTAAGCAATGAAGTGATCGCCAAGTTTGTGGAAGGTGCTGTTGCTGCGGCGCCTGCCGCTGCTCCAGTTGCTGCTAAAGCAGAAGCAGCGCCTGCCGCGGCTGCTGAAAAGCTGGTAAATCCTGCTGCGCGCAAAATGGCCGAAGAAAACAATGTAAATACCTCCGCGGTAGCTGGCAGTGGTAAAGATGGCCGCGTTTTGAAAGAAGACGTGGCTAATCACCTCAAGGCTGCACCTGTTGCTGCGCCGGCGGCAGCTGCTGTTGCGCCTGCACCTGTGGCCGTTGGTGATCGCGTAGAGAAGCGCGTACCTATGACACGTTTGCGCAAGCGTATTGCAGAGCGTTTGCTTGAAGCATCCAATACCACCGCCATGCTTACTACGTTTAACGAAGTAAATATGAAGCCAGTAATGGATTTGCGCGCTAAATACAAAGACCAGTTTGAAAAAGTGCACAACGGCACTCGTTTGGGCTTCATGAGCTTTTTCGTTAAAGCAGCAGCTGAAGCTTTGCGTCGTTTCCCTGTAGTAAATGCCTCTATTGATAACAACGATGTTGTTTACCATGGTTATCAGGATATAGGTGTTGCAGTATCAACCGATAAAGGTCTGGTTGTTCCTGTGTTGCGCAATACCGAAAACATGAGCCTGGCTGGTATCGAAAGCGCTATTCGCGACTTCGGCTTGCGCGCTCGCGATGGTAAATTGGGTATTGAAGAAATGTCTGGTGGCACTTTCACCATCACCAATGGTGGTGTCTTCGGTTCGCTCTTATCTACCCCAATTCTGAACTTGCCGCAGTCAGCCATTTTGGGTATGCACAAAATCCAGGAGCGCCCCATGGCAGTCAATGGCAAAGTAGAAATTTTGCCAATGATGTATCTGGCTTTGTCTTACGATCACCGCTTGCTCGATGGTAAGGATGCGGTGCAGTTCCTGGTGACCATCAAAGACCTGCTGGAAGATCCGGCGCGTCTGTTGCTCGAAATCTAATGAAGTAAGTGAAACGCTTCCAGCAACCTGGAAGCGTTTTTTTATTTGAATGATTGCTGCTCACAAGGCATTAATCGCGATTAACAAATTGGCACAGCCAATCAATTGGGAACATTGTTATGTCTGAAAAATTTGATGTGGTCGTTATAGGTTCCGGCCCGGCGGGTTATGTAGCTGCAATTCGTGCGGCACAACTGGGTTTGAAAACTGCCTGTATCGAAAAGTGGCGCAATGAAGAAGGTAAGGGCGTTAACGGTGGTACTTGTTTGAACGTTGGTTGTATTCCTTCCAAAGCGCTGCTCGATAGCTCCTACAAATACCACGAAGCCAAAGACGATTTCGCTGTTCATGGTATTACCACCAAGGGCGTAGAAATCAATGTTCCCTCGATGATTGCGCGTAAAAATCAAATCATCAAGAACCTGACCGGCGGTATTGCAGGCTTGTTCAAAGCTAATGGAGTTACCAGTGTATTCGGCTCTGGTAAATTGTTGGCTGGCAAAAAAGTTGAAGTGACTGATCACGAAGGTAAGGTGAGTGTACTGGAGGCTAACCATGTAATTTTGGCTTCTGGTTCTAGCCCAATTAACATCCCCGTTGCACCTGTGGATAACGATGTGATCGTGAATTCAACCGGTGCCTTGGAGTTCCAATCTGTACCTGCGCGCTTGGGTGTAATTGGTGGTGGTGTAATTGGATTGGAGTTGGGCTCAGTATGGAACCGTCTGGGTTCTAAAGTGGTTGTGCTCGAAGCCATGGATTCCTTCCTTGGCATGATGGATCAGCAAATTGCGAAAGAAGCACAAAAAATCCTGACCAAACAGGGTTTGGATATCCGTACCAGCTCGCGCGTAACCGGCTCTAAGGTAAACGGCAAAGAAGTGGTTGTTACTTACCAGGATAAAGATGGTAAAGAGCAACAGGAGACCTTCGATAAATTGATTGTGTGTGTAGGCCGTCGCCCATACACCGAAAACCTGCTGGCTGCGGATTCTGGTGTGAATCTGGATGAGCGTGGTTTCATTTTTGTTAATGAGCAGTGCGAAACCAACGCGCCAGGTGTTTGGGCTATTGGTGACGTAGTGCGTGGCCCGATGCTGGCTCATAAGGGTTCAGAAGAGGGTGTGATGGTTGCCGAGCGTATCGCTGGCCAGAAATCACAAATCAATTACGACATTATCCCAAGCGTTATCTATACCCATCCGGAAGTTGCCGCTGTTGGTAAAACGGAAGAGCAAGTGAAAGCCTCTGGCGAGCCATACAATGTGGGTACCTTCCCCTTTGCTGCGTCAGGCCGCGCAATGGCTGCCAATGAGAGTCACGGTTTGGTAAAAATTATTGCCCACGCTGAGACGGATCGCATACTTGGTTGCCACATCGTTGGCCCAAGCGCTGCCGATCTGGTTCAGCAAGTTGCAATTGCAATGGAGTTCGGTTCGAGTGCGGAAGATCTGGGTATGATGGTGTTTGGTCACCCAACTCTGTCGGAAGCAATCCACGAAGCAGCCCTGGCAGTGCATGGCCATGCCATCCACATTGCCAACAAGAAGAAGCGTTAATTAAGAGAACCTGAGAGTTTTCCCCTGGCGGCGGCTGGCTCACGAGGTCAGCCTGCCATCGATAACCCGGTTGACGTGATCTGCGAGACATGTTCAACCATCGTCAAATGGAACTACACCATGAATTTGCACGAGTATCAGGGTAAACAACTGTTTGCCCAATATGGCCTGCCTGTTTCCAAGGGCATTGCAGCTGCGACCGTTGAAGAAGCTGTTGCTGCAGCTGATCAAATTGGCGGCGATATGTTCGTCGTTAAAGCCCAGGTTCACGCTGGTGGCCGCGGTAAAGCGGGCGGCGTAAAGCTGGTTAAAAGCAAAGATGAAATCAAAGCCTTCGCTGAAAAGTGGTTGGGCAAGAACCTGGTGACCTACCAAACTGACGAAAAAGGCCAGCCAGTTAGCCGTATCCTGGTTGAAACCTGCACTGATATCGCCAAAGAACTTTACTTGGGTGCAGTGGTAGATCGCTCATCACGTCGTATCGTGTTTATGGCCTCTACCGAAGGTGGTGTGGAAATTGAAAAAGTTGCCCACGAAACCCCGGAAAAAATCCTCAAGGCGACTATAGATCCATTGGTTGGTGCTCAGCCTTACCAAGGTCGTGAGTTGGCGTTCAAACTTGGCCTGGAAGGCAAGCAAGTTAACCAATTCGTTAATATTTTTGTAAATTTGGCCAAGCTGTTCCAAGAAAAAGATTTGGCGCTGGTTGAGGTTAACCCACTGGTAATTACTCCAGAAGGCAATCTGCACTGCTTGGATGCCAAGCTGGTTGTAGACGGCAACGCCATGTACCGTCATCCCGAACTGAAAGCCATGCAAGACCCATCACAAGAAGACCCACGTGAAGCTCACGCGGCTTCATGGGAGCTGAACTATGTTGCTCTGGGTGGCGATATCGGTTGTATGGTGAACGGCGCTGGTCTGGCGATGGGCACCATGGACATCGTTAAACTGCACGGTGGCCAACCAGCCAACTTCCTCGACGTAGGTGGTGGTGCGACCAAAGAGCGTGTGGTTGAAGCTTTCA
>CAMLRI010000098.1 GCA_946482385.1 uncultured Cellvibrio sp. | reverse complement strand
AGCGAGGCGTTCGGGCTTCAGGCCGCCGCCACCGTTTTCGTCTGGCGCGGCTTAGTGGGTGATTTGGCAGTGATTATTTTTTTCGCTGACACTTTCATTTTTAACGCCGGTGCGCGGATTAAAATATCCGCCGGAATATTTAAGCCATCATTTAATTTTCTAATCATATTCAAGCTCAGCTGACGCGAGCCATTAAGCACCTCGGTCACTTTGGATGCTGAACCTATAAAGGGAATTAAATCTTTTTTTAATAACCCCAGTTGCTCCATACGAAACTTAATTGCGGTTATTGGATCTGGTTTATCCATAGGAAATTGCGCCTGTTCGTAGCGCTCAATCAATAGCGCCAACACTTCCAACTCATCGGCTGCTTTGCTACCTGGCACAGGATTTTTATCCATTAACTTACTGAGCCTTGCCAAAGCCTGGGCATGTTCCTGGGAATTTTTGATCAATTTTATATGCTGCATGCTACCCCCTAGAATTTTTGCTTGTCGTATTCTGCATGGGTGCCAACCCATTCAATGAGTGCAATCCCCTGTTGGTATCGCACTTTGATAAGCAAGCGGTAGTGGTTGCCTTTGATATTGAAGATGACTCGATTGTCCGACAAAAAATCGGCACTGGCATATTGCGCTTTTATGTCCTGCGGTGTTTGCCAACTAGCCCTGGATGCCTCGTCAAACCAGACATCCAGCGCTTTTTTGGCACTGGCGTGTTTTCGCGCAAACACAACCAGTTTGTCTCGTCCCAAGACCTTCATTGAAACTCCTTGTTTATGAAGTTCCCTTTTTGGGAAGTATAAAACCGGCTTCCCAAAAAGGGAAGCCTTATTCCACGGTTACGCTTTTGGCCAGGTTGCGCGGCTGGTCGACATCAGTGCCTTTAATAATTGCCACGTAATAACTCAGCAATTGCAATGGCAATGTGTAAAGGATTGGCGCTAACCAGGGGTGGATATGGGGGACGTTGATAACGCGCATGGTGGCATCGGATTCAAATTTTGCATCTTCATCGGCGAACACATACAAGATGCCGCCGCGGGCGCGCACTTCTTCGACGTTGGATTTTAATTTTTCCAACAAATCGTTATTGGGCGCTACCACTATGATGGGCATTTCCGCGTCGATCAGCGCCAGGGGGCCGTGTTTTAATTCGCCGGCGGCGTAGGCTTCGGCGTGGATGTAGGAAATTTCTTTTAGCTTGAGCGCACCTTCCATGGCGATGGGGTATTGGTCGCCACGGCCCAAAAAGAGTGAGTGGTGTTTATCGGCAAACTCTTCGGCCAGGGCTTCAATTTTGGGTGCGAGGGCGAGGGATTCTTCCAACTTGGCGGGCAGATTTTTTAATGCCGCTACCATGTCTTTTTGTTGTGCGACGCTAAGGCCGTTGTATTTACCCAGAGCCAGCACCAGCATCGCCAAGCCGACCAATTGGGTGGTGAAGGCTTTGGTGGAGGCCACGCCGATTTCCGCTCCGGCGCGGGTCATAAATGCCAGGTCGGATTCGCGCACCAGGGATGAACCCGCCACGTTGCAAATGGTGAGGCTGCCGAGGTAGCCCATTTCTTTGGCCAGGCGCAAGGCGGCGAGGGTGTCGGCGGTTTCACCGGATTGGCTGATGCTGACCAACAGGCTGTTGGGTTGTACATAGGATTTGCGGTAGCGGAATTCGCTGGCGATTTCCACATTGCAGGAAATTCCGGCGAGGGATTCGATCCAGTAGCGCGCCACCATGCCCGAGTGGTAGCTGGTGCCGCAGGCAACGATTTGCACGTGTTTTACTTTTTTGAACAGCTCCGCCGCGCCATTGCCAAAGGTTTCATCCAATACCGATTCACTGCCCAAACGGCCTTCCAGGGTGTTCAATACGGCATGGGGCTGTTCGTAAATTTCCTTGAGCATAAAGTGGCGGTATTGGCCTTTATCGCCGGCATCGTAACTGGCGGTAGACTCGTGTACCTGGCGCTCAACGGCGACGCCGTCTTTATCAAGAATACGGATGCTGGTGCGGGTGATTTCCGCTACATCGCCTTCTTCCAAAAAAATAAAACGGCGGGTCACCGGCAAGAGTGCTAATTGATCTGACGCGATAAAGTTTTCACCTATGCCCAAACCAATCACTAACGGGCTGCCGGAACGGGCCACCACCAAACGGCTGGCATCATTTTTATCCATCAACACAGTGCCATAGGCGCCGTGCAATTGTTTTACGGTTTTTTGTACGGCCGCTAATAAACTCTCGCTGTTTTTTAATTCTTTTTGCACCAAGTGGGCAATGACTTCTGTGTCGGTATCCGAGGTGAACACATAGCCTTCACTTTGCAATTGGCTGCGCAGGCTGGCGTGGTTTTCGATAATGCCGTTGTGCACTACGGCGATATGTTCTTTGGAAACATGCGGGTGGGCGTTGCGCTCGCTGGGCTCGCCGTGGGTGGCCCAGCGGGTGTGGGCTATGCCGGTGCCGCCGGGGATGGGTTCGGCGTGTACCGCATCGGATAATTCTTTGACTTTGCCCAGGCGGCGCACGCGCTGCAGCTGGCCATTGCTAACCACGGCCACACCGGCTGAGTCATAACCGCGGTATTCCAGGCGGCGCAATCCCTCCACCAGAATATCCACCACATCGCGTTGCGCTACAGCGCCGACGATTCCACACATGATTAGCTCCTTAAGCTTTAGTCGTAGTAAAAATAATTTTTTAATCTCCCCCCTCTTTGGCAAAGGGAGGTTGGGAGGGATTAACCAATAATCACTTGCACACCCTGTTGTTCAATTTTTTGTTTGTCGCCGGCAGCAATGCCGGCGTCGGTGACCAGCACTTTGATCGCCGACCAGGGCAATTCCAGGTTGTGAATTTTGCGGCCGATCTTGTCGGATTCGGCCATCACAATCACTTCGCGCGCTACTTCGGCCATCACCCGGCTCAGGCTGTAGAGCTCATTGAAGGTGGTGGTGCCGCGGGCCAGGTCCAGGCCATCGGCGCCGATAAAAAACTGGTCGAAGTTGTAGGAGCGCAATATCTGCTCCGCCAGCTGCCCCTGGAAGCCTTCGGATTTTGGGTCCCAGGTGCCGCCGGTCATCAAAATAGTGGGCTCGTTTTCCAACTCGCGCAGGGCGTTGGCGATGCTGAGGGAGTTGGTCATCACCACCAGCCCCTGCTTGCTGGATAACTCCGGCAGCAGGGCGGCGGTGGTGGAGCTGCCGGAATCGAGGATGATGCGGTTGTGGTCGCGGATCAGCTGGGCGGCGGCCTTGGCGATGGCTTGCTTACGAAGCGAAACTTTTTCCACGGGATCGCTCATCAGCTCTTGCGGCAGGGGTATGGCGCCGCCATAGCGGCGCAGCAGCAGGCCATTGGCCTCCAGAGCGGCCAAATCCTTGCGGATGGTCACTTCGGAGGTGTGGAACTGCTCGGCCAGGGTCTCTACCGCCACTTCTCCCTGGCTGTTTAGCAGGTCGAGTATGGCGCGGCGGCGCTGTTGGGTGTTGCGTTTGGTCATGAAAACTTGCCAATAAGTTTCGAAGTGAAAGAAATTGTAGTTAATCGAAACTTTAAAGCAAGCTTTTTCTGGATAAAAAATCACCCGCCGATGCGGGTGGTTTGAGGCTGGTGTTAACGGGGCTGCCCCGGGGGTTAATCCGGGTTGCTGACGAACTTGGACAGCAGGCGCAAATAGTTGGTTTGGTAGCCATTGCTGTTTTCGGTGACGCTCCAGGAGTTGATCGGCCAGCTGGTGTTGAAATCCTTATAGGATTTTTGCGCCGGCTGCCCCTTGGGTGGGTTGGGGGCGGCGCTGCCGCAATTTTGGTGGGGGCTATTGGAGGTGCAGTTGCCATCCCAGTCGTAACTGGGGTTGGGGCCGCCCACCAAAAAGCCGGGCGCCGGCCCATACACAGAACCGCCAACGCTGTCCCACAGGCTGCTGCCATCGCTAAACCAGGAGTGGTAGAACTCATTCACAGAGTTGTACACAGCCTCGCTGTACATATTGGACAGGTAGACCTTGCCCTGGGGATTTACCCCGTGCAAATAGTTGAGGTAGCGCAGGGCGGCGTTGCGCGCCTCGGCGGTATCTGTACCAGCAATGGCAAAGCTGACCAGGTTGGTAAACATACTGCCTTTGAGGGATTTCACGCTGTTGCTGCCCCAGGTGTAATGGTTGACATGGAGGTAGGCGCGGTAGGGGTCGGTGTTGTTGCGTATGGCCTGCCAGTTGTCGCTGGAAGCCATGGCGCTGGCATAGCTGGCCTTGATGTCGTTGACCACGGCACTGCTGGCGCCGGGCAGGCTGGTGTAGTAGAGCAGGCTGGTGTTTTCATTTTCGCGGAAGGGATCGGCGAAGTTATTCCAGGCCTTGAGGGGGGCCTGGGTGTAGTTGGCGTCGATAAAGTCGCGGTAGCTGGTTTCGCCGGTGGCGGCGTAGAGATAAATCGCCGCCATGCGTTTTTTCATGGCGCGGCCGGCATTATCGACCTCCTGCTGGCCGGCACCCAGGCCGGCGCTGCCGGGGGTTTGGCTGTTGTCGTTGTTATAGAAAAGCACATTGGGGTTGGCGATGGCCCAATCCCAGGCATTTTCAGCGCGGCTTTGCAGGTCTGTGGCATAGCTGCTGAAGCTGGCGATACCCGTATCCGCCAAAACCCGGCTGGCCAGGGCAAAAGCCGCCGCCGTGGAAAGGGTGGCGTTGGTGCTGGCAGTGCCATAGTAGCTGGGGTCGGTAGCTGCCGAAGGCGGGCTTTGGTGGCCCAGGCCGACAATGCTTAGCACCGAATGGTTGCCGGTGGCATTTTGCATTTTGACCAGCCAATCCAGACCCCATTTCACCTCGTCGAGGATATCGGGAATACCATTGCCGGATTCGGGGATATTAAAGTCGTCGCCCCAGGCCGAGGGGTTTTCCAGGTAGGCGTGGAGCAGGGTGACAACATAGTCCGCCGCCCAGCTGGTGTATTTGTTGTAGTCCCCCGCGTCGTACCAGCCGCCGGACAGGTCTTTGGCGGTAGCGGCGTTGTTCTTGTCGCTGTAGAGGCGCGCCGCCGTATCCTGATTGGCCTGGATATGGCTGGCGCCATCCGCCCAGGCGGCCTCGGCGTAGGGCTGCTGCTTGGCAAAGCCGGCGCGCTGGTAAAAGAGGGTGCGGAAGGCGTGGTAGAGCACTGGCCGGTAAACATCGGCGGCTATTTTGAAACTGGGTGAGCGAACCTGGTTGGCGCTATCGACCACCGCATAGGTGCCCGAGGTGGTGACACTGGAGAAATCAAACCACCAGGCTTTGTCGCCCGATGAAGTGTCGGTAGCGCCGCTATTCCAAACTGTGGCGGCCGCCGTTAGCAGGGTTTCCCCCGAGTCCATATCCACCAGGGCCAGGCTGGCGCCGGGGGTGAAGCTTTGGGCCGCATCGTAGCCTGTGTGGGGGTCGCGGATCACCGCTACCTTGTGGGCTTCCGGCAAATAGCCGAACTGGTCGACCACAATAAATGGGCTTACCACCAGAGCAACACTGGCCGCCGATGAGCTGGATTGCTCGCTGGAGGCCGAACTACTGGCAACTGAGGAGCTGCTGCTAGAGGAACTACTAATAGAAGAGCTGCTAGCTACCGAGGAAGAACTGCTGGACTGGCTGCTGGATAAGGCCACCGAAGACACACTGGAACTAGGCAAGCTGGCGCTACTGGAGGTCACACTGGATGTTGAGCTGGAAGCAACACTGCTGTTGTTCCCGCCGCCTCCTCCACCGCCACCGCCACAGGCACTTATCAGGCTGACCCAGCCAAGCAGTATCACCGATTGAAACAGACGCATAGCAACCTCTTATGGTTATTTTGTATATATCGCCATGCTATCCCAGAAACCGTTTACACAACACCTGATTAATTTTATGTAGCTGCCAGTTGTAATAAAAAACGGCGCCGAAGCGCCGTTTTGTTTGCCCTGTTTTGGGGCTTAGGATTTTTTAGTGGGCCGCTCCCAACCCTGGATATTGCGCTGCTTGGCGCGGGCTATGGCCAGCTCCGCCGCGTCTATATCCTTGGTAATTACCGAGCCGGCACCTACTGTGCTGCCCGCGCCTATCTTCACTGGCGCCACCAGCGCCGAGTTGGAGCCGATAAAGGCGTTATCGCCTATCTCGGTTTTAAACTTGTTGACGCCATCGTAGTTGCAGGTGATGGTGCCTGCACCCACGTTCACCTTGCTACCCACTTTGGCATCGCCGATATAGCTCAGGTGGTTAACCTTGCTGCCCCTGGCGATAACCGCTTTTTTGGTTTCGACGAAGTTGCCAATTTTGACCTCATCGGCCAAATCCGTACCCGGGCGCAGGCGCGCATAGGGGCCAATATCGCAATGGCTGGCCATCACCGCTTCTTCTAGATGGCTAAAGGCTTTGATACGCGAACCGCTGCCGATCTTGCTGTTGATAATCACGCAGTTGGCTTCGATCACCACGCCATCACCCAGTTCAACATCGCCTTCGAACACGCAGTTCACATCGATCACCACGTCGCGGCCGGCGGTTAAGTTGCCGCGGATATCAATGCGCGCCGGGTCGAGCAGGGTCACACCCGCGACCATCAACTCCTGGGCTTTTTGCTTTTGATAAAAGCGCTCCAGGGCCGCCTGCTGTTGGCGATTGTTGATGCCTTCGACCTCTTCCACTGCACTCGGCTGTTCCACATGGATGCCAACACCATCGGCCTTGGCCATGGCGATAATATCGGTGAGGTAGTATTCGCCCTGGGCATTGTTGTTTTGCAATTGCGGCAACCACTTTTGCAGGTGTTTGGCTTTTACCGCCATGATGCCTGTGTTGATCTCGCGGATTTTTTTCTGCGCGTCGCTGGCATCCTTGTGTTCAACAATAGCCACTACGGCATTGTTGTCATCGCGCAGAATACGGCCATAGCCGGTGGGATCCTGCATATTTACCGTGAGCAAACCCATTTGCTGGTCGTTGACGCCGGCGATCAATTTTTGCAGGGTTTCGGCGCGGGTGAGGGGCACATCGCCGTACAGAATCAATACTGTCGCATCGCCACGCAATTGCGGCAGCGCCTGTTGCACCGCATGGCCAGTGCCCAGTTGTTGCGCCTGCAACACGAATTTCACATCGGACGCCGCCATCTGCTGTTCAACTTTTTCGGCGCCGTGGCCGACAATAATCAGAATTTGTTCGCCGCCCACCTGGCGCGCCGTATCCACCACATGCTGCACCAGCGCCTTGCCGCCGACCGGGTGCAAGACTTTGGGTAAATCGGAACGCATACGGGTGCCTTTACCGGCGGCGAGGACGAG
>CAMLRI010000097.1 GCA_946482385.1 uncultured Cellvibrio sp. | reverse complement strand
TGACCTTTGCCAACTAAGTTTTTATACTGCGCACACTTTTCACCTCAGGGGTAGTCCAGATGCCTTTTGCCAATTTTTCCAACCTGTTTGGCCGCTCACCTATCAAGCCGATGCAGGAGCATATGGCGGTGGCAGTTAAGGCCGCCGGCCAGCTGGTAGGCTTTTTTGAAGCCGTGACCGCCGGCGATTGGTCGCGCGCCAGCGAAATCCAGCAACAAGTGGTCAAGTTCGAGCACGAAGCTGACGAGATCAAAAAACAACTGCGCCTGCACCTGCCCAAGAGCCTGTTCCTGCCGGTGCCGCGCACCGACCTGCTGGAACTGCTCACCATGCAGGACCGCATCCCCAACCGCGCCAAAGACATAGCCGGCATCATCATGGGCCGCAAAATGGCCATACCGGCCAGCATGAAAGAACAAATGAATGAGTTTGTGCGCGCCAGCGTGGCCGCCGCCGAACAGGCACTCACCGCTATCAATGAACTCGACGAACTGCTCGAAACCGGCTTTAGCGGCCGCGAGCTGACCGTAGTCGAGAACATGATCAAGGAGTTGGATGAACTCGAAGAGAAGGCCGACCAGTTGGAAATTGGTGTCCGTACCTCACTCTTTGCCCTGGAAGCCCAGTTACCCCCTGTGGACGTGATGTTCCTCTACAACATCATCGACTGGGTCGGCGATATCGCCAACCGCGCCCACGATGTGGGCGGGCGTTTACAGCTGCTGCTGGCGCACTAATCGATCTTAATTTGGGGAATCCACAATGACTTTATTTGCTGAATACGGCCAGGTGCTGTTTGTTCTGGCCTGCGTGTTTGGTCTGTTTATGGCCTGGGGCATAGGTGCCAACGATGTGTCCAACGCCATGGGCACCTCGGTAGGCTCCCGCGCCCTCACCATGAAACAGGCCATCCTGATCGCCATGGTGTTTGAATTTGCCGGCGCCTACCTCGCCGGCGGTGAAGTGACCGAAACCATCCGCAGCGGAATAGTCGAGCTGGATGTGATGACCAATCACCCCGACCTGTTCGTCTACGGCATGCTCTCCTCCCTGCTCGCCGCCGGCAGCTGGCTGCTGATCGCCAGTATCCTCGGCTGGCCGGTATCTACCACCCACTCCATTGTCGGCGCCATCATCGGCTTTGCCGCCGTGGGCATTTCGGTAGACGCCGTACAGTGGGGCCAGGTGTGGGGCATAGTCGGCAGCTGGGTTACCTCTCCCCTGGTGGCTGGCATTATCTCCTTCTGGATTTTCCGCTCAGTGCAGTACCTGATCCTCGACACCGAAGACCCCTTCACCAACGCCAAACGCTATATCCCTTTTTATATGTTTGCCGTGGGCTTTTTCCTGTCCATGGTAACCATACTTAAAGGCCTGAAATACGTTCTTAAATCCCACCACATCGAATTTAGCTTCCTGCAAGCCATGCTGATTGCGGCCGTAATTGGCCTGATTGTCGCCGGCATAGGTATCTACCTGCTCAGCCGTATCAGCCAGGATAAAGAAGCCGATAAAGGCAACCGCTTTTCCAGTGTGGAGCGGGTATTCGGCGTGCTGATGATATTCACCGCTTGCTCCATGGCCTTCGCCCACGGCTCCAACGATGTGGCCAATGCCGTTGGCCCTATGGCCGCCGTGATCAGTGTTATCCAATCCGGTGTGGTTGGCGCCAAGGCGGCTGTTGCTCCCTGGGTACTGCTGCTCGGTGGCGTTGGTATAGTGGTTGGCCTGGCCACCTACGGCTACAAGGTAATGATCACCATCGGCAAAAAAATCACCGAGCTGACCCCCAGCCGCGGCTTTGCCGCCGAGATGGCCGCCGCTGCCACAGTGGTAATCGCTTCGGGTATTGGCCTGCCCATCTCCACCACCCACACATTGGTGGGCGCGGTACTGGGCGTTGGCCTGGCGCGCGGTATAGGTGCACTTAACCTGGGCGTGATCGGCGGCATCTTTGCCTCCTGGATCATCACCCTGCCGGCCGGCGCCGGTTTGTCGATCCTGTTTTTCTTTTTCTTCAAAGGCCTGTTCGGCTAATAGCCCTAGAGTGCCAACAGCCCGGGCCGGGAAACCTGCCCGGGCTTTTTATTGCCCGCAACTTGCTTTTTCAGCACCAATCGCCGATAACACCCCCAATTCCCCCGTGCGAGCCAGCCATGAGTTTCGACCGCAAACGCTATCAACTACACCTGCGCGACCTGGTGGCCCTACCCTCGGTCAGCTGCGCTGTGCCCGAGTGGGATATGAGCAACCAGGGGGTAATCGACTACCTGGCCAACAGCTTTGCCGATATGGGCTTTAACACCCGGGTTATGCCCCTGGCCCAAGCCGGCAAGGCCAACCTGGTTGCCAGCCTCGGCCAGGGCGATGGCGGCCTGGTGCTGGCCGGCCACACGGACACAGTGCCCTACGACGCCAACCGCTGGCAGAGTGACCCCTTCCAGCTGAGCGAGCGGAACGGCAAGCTCTATGGCCTGGGCGCCACCGATATGAAGGGCTTTTTTCCGGTGATTATCGAAGCGGTTAAACCCTACCTCTACGCACGCTTCAAACACCCGCTGATTGTGCTGGCCACCGCCGACGAAGAAAGCAGCATGAGCGGTGCCCGCGCCCTGGCGCGGGAAGGCATAGCCGGTGCCCAACCGCGCTTTGCCATTATCGGCGAACCCACTGGCCTGGTACCTATTCGCGCCCACAAGGGCATCATGATGGAAGCGGTGCGGGTGCGCGGCCAGAGCGGCCACTCCTCCAATCCCGCCCTGGGCAAAAACGCCCTGGAAGCCATGACCCAGGTGATGAACGAACTGCTCAGCCTGCGCCAGGAACTGCAACTCAGTTACCGCAACCCCGGCTTCGCAGTGCAGACGCCCACACTCAACCTGGGCTGCATCCACGGCGGCGATGGCGCCAACCGCATCTGCGGCGAATGCGAACTGCATTTCGACCTGCGCCTGTTACCCGGTATGGATAGCGAAGCCATGCGCTGGGCCATCCAGCAGCGGCTCACCCCTATCGCCGAACGCAGCGGCACAGATATAGTGCTCTCTTCGCTGTTTGAAGGTGTTGATGCTTTCGAACAGGATGCGCAAAGCGAGTTGGTGCAGCTGTGTGAAGAACTCACCGGCAACCGCGCCGAAACCGTCGCCTTTGCTACCGAAGCGCCTTTTATGCAGCAACTGGGCATGCAAACCCTGGTGCTGGGGCCCGGCTCCATCAACCAGGCCCATCAGCCGGATGAATTTATTCCGCTCGACCAGATAGAACCCGCCATTAACATTGTGCGGCGATTAATTGAAAAATATTGTTTGTAGTAAGTTGCTTGTAATAAATAGTTTGTAACTGGCCGCTGTAGCAAACCTTCGCCTTTACCAAGGAATAACCCGTGCCCACCAACACCCAAGACTACGTAAAATGGTTTCGTCACTCGACGCCTTACATCAATCGCCACAGCGATAAAACCTTTGTATTGATGCTGCCGGGCGAAGCCATTACCCACGCCAACTTCCACAATATCGTGCACGACATTGCCCTGCTGTGCAGCCTGGATGTGCGCTTGGTGTTAGTCCATGGCGCGCGCCCGCAAATCGACGCGCGCCTGGAGGTTGCCGACAGCTACAGCAATTTCCACAAAGGCCTGCGCATCACCGATAGCGACAGCCTAAGCCTGGTTATCCAGGCCATCGGCGAAACCCGCACCCTGGTGGAAGCGGCACTATCCACCAGCCTGCCCAATTCGCCCATGCAGGATGCCGACATGCAGGTCATCAGCGGCAATTTTGTGGTTGCCATGCCCCACGGCGTGATCGACGGTGTTGATTTGCAACACACCGGCAAGGTGCGCAAGGTGCACACCAAATCCCTCAATGCCGCACTGGATTCCGGCGCAGTCGTGCTGCTGTCGCCCATCGCCTGCTCACCCACCGGCGAAATTTTTAATTTGTCGTTTAGCGATGTCGCCACCCACGTAGCCAGCGCCATCAAGGCCGACAAATTACTGGCCTTTGTGGAAGGCAATGGCGTTAGCGATGAAGACAGCCAGCTTATTCGCCAGCTCTCCCTGCAAGAGTGCAAACAATATTTAAACAACCACGGCGAGCGTATTGGCGCCGATTTACAACAGGCCATTAATGCCTGCTATCTCAGCTGTTTGCAGGGCGTGCAGCGCGCCCAGCTGATCAGCTACGAAACCGATGGCGCCCTGCTCACCGAGCTTTTCACCCGCGACGGCCTGGGCACCATGATCTATTCCGGCCACTACGAACAATTGCGCGCCGCCACCATCGACGACGTGGGCGGCATTATTGAATTGATTCGCCCCCTGGAAGAGGAAGGCATTTTGGTACGCCGCTCACGCGAGCTGCTGGAAACCGAAATCAACAAATTCCATGTCATGGAAAAAGACGGCACCGTCATCGCCTGCGCGGCGCTCTACCCCTATGGTGAGGCGGCGGAATTATCCTGTGTCGCCACCCACCCGGACTACCGCAAGGGCGGCCGCGCGGCACTCTTGCTGCAACAAATCGAACAACAGGCACGCAAACAAAAAATCAAACAATTGTTCCTGCTCACCACCCAAACTGCCCACTGGTTTATCGAGCAGGGTTTTGTGCAGGGCAAGCTGGAGGATTTACCCGTGCAGCGCCAACAGCTCTACAACTACCAACGCAACTCGAAAATTTTTATTAAATCACTCGGCTGATTTTTTACGTTTATGAAAATCATTAATTTGCGCCAAGCACCCGAGCATATCCCCAGCATTGCCCGTTGGCATTTTGATGAATGGGGTTATCTCAACCCAGGTAAAACTATCGAGTATCGCTTGCAACGTCTGCAGCGCTACCTGGGCGAGGAGACTATTCCCAGTATGTTGATTGCTGTGGAGGGGGATGAGCTGCTGGGCACAGCGGCGCTGGTGGCAGCAGATATGGACAGCCACCCGGAGCTCAGCCCCTGGCTGGCCAGTGTCTATATTCGCGAGGATCAGCGCGGGCGGGGCCTGGGCAAACAACTGGTGCAGGCACTCATGGATTTTGCCGGCCAACAGGGCCTGAAAAAACTCTACCTTTTCACCCCCGACCAGGAGGGCTTTTATGCCCGGCTGGGTTGGCAGACGTTGCAACAAGAACTTTATCGCGACACCCCCGTCACCATCATGCAATTGGATTATTAAACCCGCCCGACTCAGCTGACTAATCCTACTGCGGCCCACAAGGGGCATCTGTTACCATAGTTGTCTTTCTGTTAGCCGCACATTCAAGATCGAGGTTAGTTATGCCGGTTTATCGTTCCAAGACCACGACATCGGGCCGCAACATGGCCGGAGCCCGCGCCCTCTGGCGCGCCACAGGCATGAAAGATGAGGATTTCCAAAAGCCCATCATTGCCGTTGCCAACTCCTTTACCCAATTTGTCCCCGGCCATGTACACCTGAAAGACCTCGGCCAACTGGTAGCGCGCGAGATCGAAAAAGCGGGTGGTGTCGCCAAAGAATTCAACACCATCGCCGTGGACGACGGTATCGCCATGGGCCACGACGGCATGCTCTACAGCCTGCCCAGCCGCGACATCATTGCCGACTCGGTCGAGTATATGGTCAACGCCCACTGCGCCGATGCCCTGGTGTGTATTTCCAACTGCGACAAAATCACCCCCGGCATGCTGATGGCCGCCATGCGCCTCAACATCCCCGTTATTTTTGTTTCCGGCGGCCCTATGGAAGCCGGCAAAACCAAACTCGCAGAACACAAACTCGATCTGGTAGATGCCATAGTCATAGGCACAGATAAAACCGCCAGCGACGAAAAAGTCGACGCTTATGAGCGCTCAGCCTGCCCTACCTGCGGCTCCTGCTCAGGCATGTTTACCGCCAACTCCATGAACTGCCTCACTGAGGCACTGGGATTATCCCTGCCCGGCAACGGCTCCACCCTGGCCACCCATGCCGACCGCGAGCGCCTATTTCTGGAGGCGGGTCGCCGCATTGTGGAAATCACCAAACGCTACTACGAGCAGGACGACGCCAGCGTATTGCCGCGCTCCATCGCCAGCTTTGAAGCCTTTGAAAATGCCATGGCCCTGGACATCGCCATGGGCGGCTCCACCAATACCATCCTCCACCTCTTGGCCGCAGCGCAGGAAGGCGGGGTTCCCTTCACCATGACCGATATCGACCGCCTAAGCCGCAAGGTGCCGCAGCTGTGCAAGGTCGCCCCCAATACCCCGAAATACCATATGGAAGACGTCCACCGCGCCGGTGGTGTGTTTGGTATTCTCGCCGAATTAAACCGCGGCGGGCTTATCCACAACCAGGTTCCCACAGTGCACAGCAAAACCCTGCAAGAGGGCCTGGATAAGTGGGATATTGTCAGCACCAGCGATGAGTCAGTTGCACAATTTTTCCGCGCCGGCCCAGCAGGTATCCCCACTCAAGTTGCATTCAGCCAAGCTACCCGCTGGCCAAGCCTGGATGCCGATCGTGTTGAAGGCTGCATTCGTCTGTTGAGCACGCCTACTCCAAAGAGGGCGGCCTGGCTGTTCTCAAAGGCAACATCGCCCTGGATGGCTGTGTGGTAAAAACCTCGGGTGTGGACGAAAGCTGCTGGGTCTTCGAAGGGCCAGCCTATGTAGTAGAAAGCCAGGACCAGGCAGTAAAAGATATTCTGGACGACAAAGTCAAAGCAGGTGATGTGGTTGTAATTCGCTACGAGGGGCCGCGCGGCGGCCCTGGCATGCAGGAAATGCTCTACCCCACCAGCTACCTGAAATCCCAAGGCCTGGGAAAGGCCTGCGCCCTACTCACCGACGGCCGCTTCTCCGGAGGCACCTCAGGCCTGTCTATTGGCCATGTGTCCCCTGAAGCCGCCGCTGGTGGTGCCATAGGCCTGGTAGAAACCGGCGATATTATTCGCATCGATATCCCCAACCGCAGTATTGATGTGAAATTATCGGATGCCGAACTGGCCAGTCGTCGCAGCGCCATGGAAGCCAAGGGCGCCACTGCCTGGAAGCCTCGTGAAGTGCGTCCTCGCAAGGTAACTGCCTCACTCAAAGCCTACGCCATGCTCGCCACCAGTGCTGACAAGGGTGCCGTGCGCGATTTATCCAAGTTGGATTAACCCCAACCTTGACCGAGCTGTGCTCGCCAATACCTAGTGGCGAGTACAGCCCAGCGCTCACCAACAATCAGCCTCTGCCAAAACGCAAAAACAAAAAGCCCGCTTTCAAAGCGGGCTTTTTGTTAAGGCGCAAATTAGGCTAATAATTAATTAGCGGCTTCTGCTAGCTTCTTCTGTTTCTCAGCATGGCTGATCCACT
>CAMLRI010000096.1 GCA_946482385.1 uncultured Cellvibrio sp. | reverse complement strand
CCAGGCCACGCAAATAAAACTGGTAAACAGGATCGGCAGGTGAATGCCATTGTCCAGGTTGTTGAGCGGGAAGCAGGCAGCTGCCACCAGGGCGCTGGTCGCTATCAGGAGGATGAGTGCGCGGGGTTGGGCCAGTACCCGTCGCAATTCGGCACTGGAGAAATTGACGAGCAGCGGCGTGGCTAAAAATACCCCCAGGCTATCGCCCAGCCACCAGTTGAGGCTGGCAACTATGGGCGAGAAACCTGGCGCCTGGTCGAGCAGGCTCAGGCTCAGGCCGCCCACAGCTGCCGAAAGCACCATGCTCAGGGCGGCAACCCCCAAAAAGGTGAGTGTGTCCCTGGGGCTAAGGCGCTGCATATTGCATTGCAACCGGTGTAGCGCCAGGGCGCATAGCAAGGGTGCCAGGGTGTTGCCCAGGCCAATCAGCAGGGCATTCGGCCAGGGCAGGCCAGTGCCGAGGCAAACCCAGGTGGCACCGGCAAACACCCCCGGCCACAGCCGCCAGCTGCCCCGGTAAAAGGCCGCCACGGCTATACCGCTGGGCAGCCAAAATAGGGTGACATGGGCATCGCTAAAGGGCAGGCTGAGCCCCAGCCAACCGGTGGCGCTATAGGCCAGTGCCAGCCACAGCATCAGTGCCAGCGGGTGCCGGTACCAGGGTTGATGCAGGTTGCTGGCAGTCTCTGTGGGCATGAACAGTCTCGCAGGCGGGGATGGGCAATCAAGATTATTGGCGCCGTAAACAGCGGTGTCGACACCTAAGCATAGGCGAATTTTTAAGCACCAAGCGGGTGCAAAACGAAAGGATAAGGGGAAGATGGCTGCGCTTCGGTCAAACTGGATTTTTAATAACCAGCGCTTCTGATGCCCTGGGTGCTTACACGAATTCGGCTAAAAAAAACTTGTCTTTTCGTTGTGAAACAGTATTATACGCGCCTCGCATTTGGGTCGTTAGCTCAGTCGGTAGAGCAGTTGGCTTTTAACCAATTGGTCGCTGGTTCGAATCCAGCACGACCCACCATATTCGCAGCCCTGGCTGCACCTAAAAGCGCCCACCGAGGCGCTTTTTTGTTGCCTGGTGTTTGCCTGCAATATCCTGGTCGGGTAGGGCCGGGCTGTGTGGTAAAATTTGCGCCACTCCGACCGGGCTGCCGGTCATACCCCCTGTGAGGCCTGCATGTCTGAAGAGCTGAATGTCGCTGTCCGTCCCGAAAATGCCCGCGATCTGGTCAAGGAGCATTTGGCGCGCGCCTGGAGCGCCCCTGTGTATACGCCCGAACAGGAGGCGGATTACAAAGCGCGTATCAAGTCGCTGCTCAAACAGCACAATGCGGTACTGGTGGCCCACTACTACACCGACCCGCTGATCCAGGCGCTGGCGGAAGAAACCGGCGGCTGTGTGTCGGATTCCCTGGAAATGGCGCGCTTTGGTAAAAATCACCCCGCCGATACCCTGATAGTGGCTGGGGTTAAGTTTATGGGCGAGACCGCCAAGATCCTCTCGCCGGAAAAGCGCGTGCTTATGCCCACCCTGGAGGCGACCTGCTCCCTCGACCTGGGTTGTCCCGCTGACGAGTTTGCCGCTTTTTGCGACCAGCACCCGGATCGCGAAGTGGTGGTTTACGCCAATACCTCGGCGGCGGTTAAAGCCCGCGCCGATTGGGTGGTGACCTCCAGCATCGCCCTGGATGTGGTGGATTACCTGGATAAGCAGGGCAAGAAAATCCTCTGGGCGCCGGATAAACACCTGGGCGCCTATGTGCAGCAAAAAACCGGTGCCGATGTGCTGCTGTGGGATGGTGCCTGCATAGTGCACGAGGAATTCAAGGCCAAAGGGGTGGAAGACCTCAAGCTGCTCTACCCGGATGCGGCGGTGCTGGTACACCCGGAATCGCCCAAAGCGGTGGTGGATTTGGCCGATGTGGTGGGTTCCACTTCGCAGTTAATCAAGGCGGCACAAACCCTGCCCAACCGCGAATTTATTGTGGCGACCGACCAGGGTATCTTCTACAAGATGCAGCAGCTCAACCCGGATAAGGTGTTTCATATCGCCCCCACCGCCGGCAGCGGCGCTACTTGCCGCTCCTGCGCCAACTGCCCCTGGATGGCCATGAATGTGCTCGACAACCTGGTGGATGTGTTTGAGCGCAGCGACAACGAAATTTTTGTCGACCCGGATTTGGCGCTGCGCGCCATGAAGCCTTTGCAGCGCATGCTCGACTTTAAAAAGTAAGTGCACAAACCAAGTGCCTGGCGCTGCTTCTGAATCTCATCGTTTGGCGGCGCCTGGCCTTGTTTAGCTGCGCCTGCCTAAGTACCATGGCGCCTTTCTTTTTGCCGGTGCCTCCCGCTGCACTGCGCTGATCCCCCAACCGCCGCCGCCACAAGCGCGCCAGCATCTAACGGAGTCTCTGATGATTCAAGGCAGTATGGTTGCCCTGGTAACCCCCATGCATGCAGACAACAGCCTCGATTGGGCCAGTTTGCACAACCTGGTCGACTGGCATTTGCAGCAGGGCACCCACGCCATAGTGGCGGTGGGAACTACCGGTGAATCTGCCACTTTGGATGTGGAAGAGCATCTGGCGGTGATCAAAAAAGTGGTGGATCAGGTCAATGGCCGTATTCCGGTGATTGCCGGCACTGGTGCCAACTCCACCAGCGAAGCCGTACAGCTGACCCAGGCGGCCAAAGATGTGGGCGCCGATGCCTGCCTGCTGGTAACGCCCTATTACAACAAACCCACCCAGGAAGGCCTGTTCCTGCACCACGAATTTGTGGCCAAGTCGGTTGCCATTCCCCAGTACCTCTACAACGTACCCGGCCGCACCGGTGTAGACATGAAGCCGGAAACAGCCTTGCGCCTGGCGCAGGTGCCCAATATCGTCGGTATCAAAGAGGCGACTGGCGATTTACAGCGCGCCCAGCTGTTGATCGAGCAGGCGCCTGAAGGCTTCGCCATTATCTCTGGCGACGATGCCACAGCCGTTGAATTAATTCTTTTAGGTGGCCAAGGGGATATTTCTGTCACCGCGAATGTCGTACCTGCTGCCATTGCTCGTATGTGCGAGCTGGCGTTGGCGGGTAAAGCCGAGGAAGCGCGCGCAATCAATAACCAGTTGCTGCCTTTGCACACCGCCATGTTTGTTGAATCCAACCCTATTCCCGTCAAATGGGCGGTACAGCAGCTGGGGTTGATTCAAGCGGGCATTCGCCTGCCGCTGACACCCCTGTCGGCGCAGTTCCATCAACAGGTTAAAGCCGCCATGCAGCAGGCGGGGCTCTGATTCACTCTGCCCCACTGCTTCAGGTGTGGTTGCCCCAACGAGATAACCCATGAGTTCCAATACTGACATGACAATAACTACCGCTCTGCGCAAGTCCTCGTTCCGTTTTTCCAGTTATATGGCGCTGAGTTGTTTCAGTTTGCTGCTTTCGGGTTGCGGGTTCTTTTTTGGCGATGAAGGCATTTTCCGCAACCGCGAAAACGATTATTTGAAGGCCGATAATATCCCGCCCCTGGTATTGCCCCCTGGCAAGCGCTCGGAAACCATGGGTGAGCTCTATCCTATTCCGCAAATTACCACCACAGATTTCGGTTACGACCCGGAAGCCCTGGATTACGAAGTGCCTCGGCCTATGCCCATTTCCGCCAACCTGGTACAGGAAAACGTCAAAATCCAGCGCGTGGGTGGCGAAAGCTGGATTCTGCTCAACGTGTCCCCAGGTGAAGTCTGGCCGCGTATTCGCAATTTCCTCAATGTGAATGAGCTCACCGTCAGCCGCGCCGATATCGGCAAGGGCATTATTGAAACCAGTTGGTTGCAGTTCAAAACGGACCTGAGCACCTATGACCGCTATCGCCTGCAAATCGACCAGGGGGTGCAACCGGAAACCAGCGAAATCCATATCGTCCATATGAGTATTCCGGTGAGCGAAAAAGCCAGTGCGGCCAATGCCTCCTGGCCGCAGCGCTCGGTGAACCCCGAGCGCGAAAAATGGTTGTTGGATGAACTGGCGGCCACCCTGGCTTCGGATATAGGCGAGGGCGGCACTTCGCTGTTGGCGCAATCCATTGGCGGCTCTGTGAAAGCGGGCTTGGCCATGGTGCGTGGTGAGCCGGTGTTGAATATCAAACTGGATCGCCAGCGCACTATGGCAACCCTGGCCCATGCCGCCAAGCAAGATGGTTTCTACACCTTTGAAACCAATGCGGATGCGGGGTTGATCTACGTGGACTATCGCGACCCCGAGGAGTCCAAACCGGGCTGGTTGCGCCGTTTGTTCCGCATAGGCCTTAAGCCCAAGGCGCCAACCACACCTTACAGCCTGGCGCAGTTGCAAACCAATATGCTCACTGGCGATGCCTTTGCCAATGCGCCAGCCTCCAATCCGCGCAAAGAAAAAGTGCTGCCCAAGGCGCCTGGCATGTTGTTGGTCATAACTCCTATAGCTGAAGGTTTCCAGGTGCAATTGCGCGATCCCTATGGCAAGCGTTTGGAGTTGTCTGACACGCGGGAGCTGCTGACGCTGTTGCGTAAAAACCTGATTTAAGCGGCGGTCGCTTTTTTGATGCAGGCGCCTTTTCGCTTCGCTTCCCTGGGTAGTGGCAGCCGCGGCAACGCAACCCTGGTGCAGTGGGGCGAAGAGTATCTGCTGATTGATTGCGGTTTTAGCATGAAAGAACTGGAGGCGCGTTTGGCGCGCCTCGCGCTGCATCCCTCCCGGTTGACGGCTTTGCTGGTTACCCATGAGCACAGCGACCACATCAAGGGTGTGGCACCTCTGGCTCGCCGCTATCGCCTGCCGGTGTATATGACACCGGGAACTTTTTACAGCCGCAACCTGGGGGAGTTGCCCGGGTTGCGCTTGATTGAATCCTATACTCCCTTTGCCCTTGGGCAGTTGCGGGTGCAACCGGTGGCTGTGCCCCACGATGCGCGTGAACCCAGCCAGTTTATCTTTGAGTACACCGGGCGGCGCTTGGGAATACTCACTGATTTGGGTAGTATTACCCCCCAGGTTGAAGCCAGCTATCAGGATTTGGATGCCATGGTGCTGGAGGCTAACCACGACCCGGCCATGCTCGCCTACGGGCCTTACCCTGCATCGCTTAAGCAGCGGGTGGGTGGGCTTTGGGGGCACTTGAGCAACCAGCAGGCCGCCGGTTTTTTGCAGCGGCTCAATTGTGCGCGCTTGCAGCATTTGGTGATTGCGCATATCAGTCAACAGAACAACTCGCTGGCAGTTGCCCAGGCGGCTTTGGCGCCAGTGACTACAGCGGTCAAACAAGTCACCTACGCTTGCCAGAACCAGGGGTTCGATTGGCTGTCGGTGGTGTAGTTTTTTTGGTTTTCTTTTTTATTTACAGGCATATCCATCATGGAAAAACGCGAACAACTCTACGCGGGCAAATCAAAATCCATTTATAAAACCGATGATCCGGATCAGCTGATTATGCTGTTCCGCAACGACACCTCTGCTTTTGATGGCAAGCGTATCGAGCAGCTGGATCGCAAGGGTATGGTCAACAACAAGTTCAATGCCTTTATTATGGGCAAGCTGCAGGCTGCCGGTATCCCCACCCATTTTGTGAAACTGTTGTCAGACACCGAATCCCTGGTGAAAAAAATGGACATGATTCCGGTGGAGTGCGTGGTGCGCAATTTGGCGGCGGGTTCGCTGGTGCGTCGTTTGGGGGTGCAGGAAGGTCAGGAACTAAACCCGCCAACCTTTGAATTGTTCCTTAAAAATGATGCCCTGGGCGACCCTATGGTCAATGAATCCCATGTGCAGGCGTTTGGCTGGGCTACCCCCGAACAATTGGCGCGCATGAAAGAGCTGACCTTCAAAATCAATGCAGTGCTGAAAGACCTGTTTGCCAGCGGCAATATGTTGTTGGTCGACTTTAAAGTGGAATTTGGCTTGCACAAAGGTGAAGTGATTTTGGGCGACGAATTCTCTCCCGATGGTTGCCGCCTGTGGGATAAAGATACCCGCGAAAAATTGGATAAAGACCGCTTCCGCCAAAACCTGGGCAATGTGGTGGAATCCTACGAATTGGTTGGCCAGCGTTTAGGTTTGCAGTTCTAACTTCGGCAGGTGTGCAAAAAAGGGGGCTTGGCCCCCTTTTTTATTGGCCGCATTAGTATCAAAAGCATGGTGCTGGCCCATGTTTATACATTTACCGCATATTTTTTTATCGCGGCTATACTTCAGGCCATAAGGCCGGGGCTGCTAACGCCGCGCCGGCACAACAATCCTGTTCACGGCAGGGTAGAGGAGAGCTATTGTGAATGAACGCCGTATGTATGAACGCACGTCCACCTCGTTTCGGGTGGAAATGTCTCATCCCAGCTTTGGCTCTATTGTAGGTTTTGCCCGGGATATTTCCGATGGCGGCGCCCAGGTGCAAATCGAAAACCAGGTATGCCCACCTGTGGGCACCGAGGTGATGGTGAAGTTCCGCAAAACCATAGGCGCGGTCAATGAGCAGGCAGTCCCTATGCGGGTGGTGCACCAAATGCGCAACACCATAGGTTTAATGTTTGTTAAAAGCTGATGCCCAACCAGGTTAAGGCTGGCAGGGTGCCGGCCATTCGATGTTGACTCCCTCTGGTGCGAGGTTCGCGTGGATTTGTTGGATTGCGCTGCAATCCGCCAGAGGGTTGTTGTTCAAACGCAATTCTTTTAGATGCAGCAGTGCAAGTAATGGCGTTGCATCGTTGATCCGGTTGTTGCTCAGCACCAGTATTTCCAAGCGTCCCAGTTTGCCGAGTTCATCAATCTGCGTGAGCTGGTTGTCGGCCAGGTTCAGCGCTTTCAGTGCATAGAATTTTTCCAGCCCAGCCAGTGATTTAATGCCCGCATTGCTGCAGTTAAGTTGCGTGATCTGTGCCGGGGATGTGGCCTGAAGGTCAATAATTGTTTGTTCGACACAAGCCTGCAGCTGTGCGTCTGCCAATGCGTAGTCTTTAAAAATACTGGGCGGTGTATAAATAACCTTGTCGTTAAGGCTTACGGAATATTTTTGGCAGCCACCAAGGCCAAATAAAATGCAGCAAGCAAGGCTGTGGCTGATCAATCGTTTTATCATGGCGACAACTCGTTTGAATGCGGGGTGGGTGACAAATTCATGGAATTGAGACATTTGCCGGCTAATATGTGGGTGCATTGTTACAGCCTCTGGCCTAATATGCCAGCGCGACCAGGGTTCAGTTGTGATTCAGTGAATGACAACAAAAATGCACCCATTCAGCTTTCTGGTGTTGATGAATTTACAATCAGATTGAATAAGGAAGCTTTGCTATATCC
>CAMLRI010000095.1 GCA_946482385.1 uncultured Cellvibrio sp. | reverse complement strand
AGGTATAGCCCTGGCGATGGTGGCGGCCATCAAAGGCTACCGCATGATTTTGATTATGCCCGACAACTCCACTGCCGAGCGCAAAGCAGCCATGACCGCCTACGGTGCCGAGCTGATTTTGGTCACCAAAGAGCAAGGGATGGAGGGCGCCCGCGACCTGGCGCTGCAAATGCAGGCCGAGGGCAGGGGCAAGGTGCTCGACCAATTCGGCAACCCCGATAACCCCCTGGCCCACTACACAGGCACAGGCCCGGAACTTTGGCAGCAAACCCAGGGCAGCATCACCCACTTTGTCAGCTCCATGGGCACCACCGGCACCATCATGGGCACCTCCCGCTATCTCAAGGAACAGAATCCGGCGATTCAGATTATCGGCCTCCAGCCTTCCGAAGGGGCGCAGATTCCCGGTATCCGCCGCTGGCCGGAAGCCTACCTGCCGAAAATTTACCAGCGCGACCGGGTCGATGGCATTGTCAGCATGCCCCAGCAGTTGGCGGAGGAGACCATGCGTGATCTGGCGCGCAGAGAGGGCATCTTTTGTGGTGTCTCCTCTGGCGGCGCTGTGGCGGCAGCCCTGGAGCTGAGCCAGCAGGTGGAAAACGCGGTGATAGTGGCGATTATTTGCGACCGCGGCGACCGCTACCTCTCCTCCGGTGTATTTAATTCCTGATACCGATTTTTGGTTCCCGATTTTTGGGGCTGTTGCCGGCCCCTTCACCTATTTCCAAGGGCAATTCCATGGCCTATAAAAAGCCCGGTTTCCTGGGCAAAAAACCATCCTCATCCGGTAAAGGCCGCGAGTCAGGCAAGGATCGCGACATCTATGTGCGCGATGACGCCCCGCGCTTAACCGGCCCGCGCCGCGAGCAAAACCAGAGCCTGCGCCCACAGCAGCGCCTGGGCGAGTTTGTGGTGGACCGCTTTGGCCACGACGGCCGCGGCCTGGCCAGCCTCAATGGCAAAACCCTGTTTATCGAAGGCGCTATTGCCGGGGAGCGGGTCAGTGCCCGCCTGGTGCAGGATCACTCCCGCTTTAGTGAGGCCAGGGTGGATGAGGTACTGGAAGCATCGCCCGACCGGGTAGTGCCCCCTTGCGCCCATTACGGCAGTTGTGGCGGTTGCCAGTTGCAGCACCTGGCACCGGCGGCGCAGTTGGCGATGAAACAGCAAATCGTGCTGGAACAGGTGCAGCGCTGGGGCGGCCTAACCCCCAAGCGGATACTGCCGCCCCTCAGCGCCGGCGACCTGGGCTACCGCAGCCGCGCGCGCCTGGGGGTGTGGTACGAGGCCGATGGCAGCGTCACCCTGGGTTTTCGCCAGCAGCACAGCAAAAAGCTCACCCCTATAGACACCTGCGCGGTATTGCAGCCGGAGCTTAACCAGCTGCTTGAACCCCTGCGTCAATGGCTGCACAGCCGCTGCGGCAACAAGGCCGTCAGCCATATAGAACTGGTGGCGGCCAAGGGCGCACCTGTGTTGATTCTGCGCCACACCAAGCCCCTGGTGGAGGCCCAGCGCCAATCCCTGGCGGAGCTGGCCCAGGCCCAGGGCTGCCAGTTGTGGCTGGAACCCAATGGCGACCAGGGCTTGACCAATGTGGCCGGCGAGGCGGTCGACCCGCGCCTGGCTTTAGCGGTGGCCGGCCTGGAACTGCACTTCCATCCCCAGGATTTCACCCAGGTAAACCCGGCAGTAAACGACCAGATGGTGCAACAGGCACTGGATTTGCTTGCCTTGAGCCCCGACGACCGGGTGTTGGATTTTTATTGCGGTATGGGCAACTTTACCCTGCCTATGGCCGGGCGCTGCGCCCAGGTCACCGGCCTGGAAGTGGTCGACACCATGGTGGCCCGCGCCCGCGCCAATGCTGCGCAGCTGGGGTTAACCAATGTCGAGGTGATCAAGGCCGATCTCAGTCAGGTGGATTCACCGCGCCTGCGCCAGCTGTGCAGCCAGGCCAGTGCGATTTTGCTCGACCCGCCCCGGGATGGTGCAAAGGAGTTGGTCAGCCAGTTGCGCGATTTGTGTCGCAAGGGGCAACTAAGTGCCAAGCGCATTGTCTACGTCAGTTGCAATCCGGCGACCTTGGCGCGCGATGCGGCCCTGCTGGCGGAAGCTGGGTACAAGCTGGAAGCCTTGGGGGTTATGGATATGTTCCCGCACACCAGCCATGTGGAATCCATGGCGCTGTTTCAGCGGTAGCAGCCGCGACCATAATAAGAAGGCAATTGCTATGGTTAAAGTCAGACAGGATCACCCCATAGCGGCCGATGGCCAGGTAGATATAGATGCCTGGATCGACCGCCTCAACCACCTCCAGGTGCAGAGCGATAGCGCCCGCGCCGAGCTGCGCCGCGCCGCCGAGTTGAGCCTGTCGCTGGTGGATATCCACCTGGACGACGACCACTCCTGGGGCGAAGACTTCTCCTGCTTCCGCATCGGCCTGGAAATGGCCGAAATCCTCGCCGACCTGCAACTCGACCAGGACGCCCTGGTGGCGGCCATGCTCTACCGCGCCGTGCGCGAAAACAAAATTGCTCTGCCCGAGATCCAAAAACAATTTGGCGATACGGTCGCCAAGCTGGTGAAGGGCGTGCTGCGCATGGCGGCCATCAGCTACCAGCGCAAAGAGGGCGAGGAGCGGGTACTGGGCAGCCAGGCGGTAGAACAGGCGGAAAAAATCCGCAAAATGCTGGTGGCCATGGTCGACGATGTGCGGGTAGCGCTGATCAAACTGGCGGAGCGCACCTGCGCCATCCGCTCGGTAAAAGAAGTGGCGCCGGAGCGGCGGCAACAGGTGGCGCGGGAAGTGGCCGATATTTACGCCCCCCTGGCGCACCGTTTGGGTATTGGCCATATCAAGTGGGAGTTGGAGGATTTGTCCTTCCGCTACCTGCAACCGGAAGAATACAAGCGCATCGCCAAACTGCTGGACGAGCGCCGCCTGGCGCGCCAGGAGTACATCGACAATATGCTGGCGCTGCTGCGCGCCGAGCTGCAAAAAGCCGGTATCGACGGCGAAGTCTCTGGCCGCGCCAAGCACATCTACAGCATCTGGCGCAAAATGCAGCGCAAGGGCATTCCCTTTTCCCAGGTGTACGACATACGTGCGGTGCGCATCCTGGTGCCCAGCGTGCGCGACTGCTACGCGGTGCTGGGGATAGTCCACAGCCTTTGGCGCAATATCCCCCACGAATTTGACGACTACATAGCCTCGCCCAAAGAGAACGGCTATCGCTCGCTGCACACGGCGGTTTGGGGGCCGGAAAACAAGGTGCTGGAAATACAAATACGCACCCGCGAAATGCACGAGGAATCGGAGCTGGGGGTCTGCGCCCACTGGCGCTACAAGGGCACAGATACCAAAACCACCCAGGATTCCTACGAGCAAAAAATTGCCTGGTTGCGCCAGGTATTGGAGTGGCACGAAGAGCTGGGTGGCGATGCCCAGCATATCCAGGACGACATTGGCGGCCTCAACGAAGACCGCATCTATGTGTTCACCCCCGAGGGCCATGTGGTCGACTTGCCGCGCAGCGCCACGCCGCTGGATTTTGCCTACAAAATCCACACGGATATCGGCCACCGCTGCCGTGGCGCCAAGGTTAACAACCGCATAGTGCCGCTCAATTACCACCTGAATAATGCCGACCAGGTGGAAATCATTACCGGCAAGCTGGGCACCCCCAGCCGCGATTGGCTCAACCCAGCGTCGGGCTATGTGAATACTCCCCGCGCCCGCGCCAAAATCCAGCACTGGTTCAAGCAGCAGGCCCGCGACCAGAATATCGCCGAGGGCCAGGCGCTGCTCGACCGCGAATTCAAACGCCTGGCACTGTTGGATATCGACTTTGACGAGCTGACCCAAAAGCTGCGCTTCAACAGCCTCGACGACCTTTACGCCGCCGTGGGCGCCAGCGATATAGGCGTTGGCCAGGTGCTCAATGCCGCCCAAAAACAACTGGACGAAGCCGACCCGCAGCAGCCGCTGATTCCCTTCAGGGCCAAGTCGCCAGCCAAGAAAAAGGATTCGGATTTTTACATCGAGGGCGTGGGCAACCTGCTCACCAGTATTGCCAACTGCTGTAACCCGGTGCCGGGCGATGCCATCACCGGCTACATCACCCTGGGCAAGGGCGTATCCATTCACCGCCAGGATTGCAGCAATATCCTGCAGCTCCAGGCCGAGGAACCCCAGCGCATTATCAAGGTGGAGTGGGGCAATGCTCCCCAGAGCACCTACTCGGTGGACATCATTATCGAAGCCTACGACCGCTATGGCCTGCTCAAGGACATCACCACCCTGCTCGACAGCGAGCGGATTAACATCAGCGCCATGCAAACCCTGTCGGACAAACGCAAAAACACCGTGGATATGCAGGTGACAGTGGAAATCCGCAGCTTCGACGAACTCAGCCGGGTGCTGACCAAACTCAACCAGCTGCCGAACATCGCCTCGGCGCGACGCAAACATAGCTAGGGATTCACTGTGGCCGACTATTCCATCGACGATCTGCTTTACCTGATGGCGCGCCTGCGCGATCCCCAATCCGGCTGCCCCTGGGATATCAAGCAAGACTACGCCAGCATCGCCCCCTACACCCTGGAGGAAGCCTATGAAGTGGTGGATGCTATCGAAAAAGCCGACTTCACCCATTTGAAGGAAGAGCTGGGCGACCTGCTGTTCCAGGTGATCTTCTACAGCCAAATTGGCAAAGAGGAAGGGCGCTTCGAGTTTGCTGGTATCGTCTCCGATCTGGTGGCCAAGCTGGTGCGACGCCATCCCCATGTGTTTCCCGATGGCACCCTCCACAGCCGGGTCGATAACCGCCACAGCTTGCCGGTGGATGTCAAAGCCCGCTGGGAAGCTATCAAGCAACAGGAGCGCGCCGAAAAAGGTAGCCAGGGCGCCCTCGCCGATGTGCCCCTCAACCTGCCCGCCCTCAGCCGCGCCGCCAAACTGCAAAAGCGCGCTGCCGCGGTGGGGTTTGATTGGGAGGATGTGCAGGGGCCTATCGCCAAGGTGCGCGAAGAGCTGGCAGAAGTTGAGGAGGCGATTGTTGCAGGCGATGCAGCGGCCATCGAAGAGGAGTTAGGCGACCTGCTGTTTGCGGTGGTCAATATCAGCCGCTTCCTTAAACTCGACCCGGAGCAGGCGCTGCGCCGCGCCAACCACAAATTTGAGGCGCGTTTTGGCTATATGGAGCAGCAGCTGTCGGGGCGCATACAGGAGGCAGATATGAATCAGCTCAACCGCCTGTGGGACGAGGCAAAACAGGCACTGGCCAGTTCATAGCGCCAAAATTACTTGCCCGGCCAGCGGATGGGCGGACTATGCTTAGGGAAACTACACAGCAGGCCACTGCCAAGCGACTCTTTGCAGCAGTCGGCGCAACGCATCAACACAATACATCGGCATAACAATAACTAGCCCAATAACAAGCCCACGAGAACCATGGGGTGATCCTGACCAGAGGTTGTTATGGAGAACCGCGAAGTCCGGCCAGGGCATGTGGAAGCCAGATCCAGTAGCATCAAAATCCACATTTCCGAGCTGAAGATAGGCATGTTTGTATCCAAGCTGGATCGGGATTGGCAGGAGACGCCATTCCTGATGCAGGGCTTTATGGTGGAAAGCCTCGACGACATAGATACCATCGCCCAGTACGCCGAATACGTGTGGATAGATGCCGTTAAGGAAGAGTGGATTCCCCCCGAGCAGCGCGGCCTGGCTGGCCCGCTTAAGCCCAAGGTCAAAGCCTACGTCAATAAAGTCGATGCCCAGAGGGAGCACCAGGCTGCCCTGGGGGTGTACCGCGAGGCGCGCCGCATCACTAAAACCCTGCTCGATGATGTGCGCTTGGGCGGGGTTATCAATACCGATCAAGCCAAGGCAACAGTTAAGGATTGCCTCAACAGTATCCTGCGCAATCCCGATGCGCTGCTGTGGATGGCGCGCATGCGCAACGAGGATGAATACACCACCGAGCACTGCATGAATGTGTGCATCCTCTCCATCGCTTTCGGGCGTCATTTGGGCATGAGCGAGATTGACCTTGAGCGGCTGGGGCTGTGTGGCCTGTTGCACGATGTGGGCAAAATGCGTGTACCCCATCCGGTGTTGAACAAGGTTGAGCCGCTGTCGGAAAAAGAATTCAACATGATTAAGGCCCACACAGTGCACGGGCGCAATTTGCTGATGTCATCGCCGGGGGTGCCCAACAGTGCTGTGGATGTAGCCTACAGCCACCACGAGCGCATTGATGGTAGTGGCTACCCGCGCAAACTCAATGCCTCGGGTATTTCCGAGTTGGCGCGCATAGTGGCGATTGTCGATGCCTACGATGCTATGACCGCCGACCGCTGTTACTCCCGCGCCATTCCCAGCACCGAGGCCCTCAAACGTATTTTCCAGGATCGCGGCACCCACTTTGACGAGCGCTTAGCGCTGGAATTTATCAAGTGTGTCGGCCTCTACCCTCCTGGCACTTTGGTGGAGCTGGTCAATGGTTTGGTGGGCATAGTGCTGGAAACCAACACCCGCTACCGTCATCTACCGAAAATTATTGTAGTGAGGGATTTGCACAAGCCGCTGGATAAAGAGCGGGTGCTCAATTTGGACGAAATAGAGCAAAAAAAACTGGATAAAAGTTTTTTAATCAAACGCTCCTTAAGGGACGGCAGTCACGGCGTTTTTATTCGCGAGTACCGCGAGAAGGGGTTGGTTTTTAAGTATTGAGATGGGATACAACGCAGGTTTGAGACAACCCACTCCGCTCGCCGTTTGCCATTAGGGTGTGGGTTTCGAAAACGCGTGAATCCATCCTTGGAGCTCCCTCAAATCATCCGTGATTTGAGGGTTTCGAAACCCACACCCTAATGGCAAACTCGCCCTGTGCCAGAAACTTAGGCGGGCGGTGTTATACGGGGCTTGGGCTTTTGGATAATCAGGGTTTTACTGGCGGGTTTTACCGCTGTTCCCGTGTTGTTTTTGGCCGTTGCGCCCGCGCTGTTTTTCGCTGCGCCCTGGCGTCCTTCTGGTCTTTTCCCTCTGGGCGATTTCTCTCCCGTTTTACTCTCCCCGGCCAGACGCGCGCCGCCGGCTTTGGCGACTCCTGGTTTGGCTGTTCCGGGTCTGCTTGTCTCGGGTCTGGTCGCCCCTGGCTTGGCAGCATTCGTTTTAGTTGCTGTGCCCGGGCGGCGATTGGCGCCAGTTTTACCCGCTGTCGATTTGGGCGCGTGCACTGTCTCGGTTTTGTACTTGCCAGGCTCTATGCCCTCCAGCGTCCAGGGGCCAATTTTCACCCGTACCAGGCGCAGGGTGGGGTGGCCAACGGCGGCGGTCATGCGCCGCACCTGGCGGTTGCGGCCTTCGCTAATCACTATCTCCAGCCA
>CAMLRI010000094.1 GCA_946482385.1 uncultured Cellvibrio sp. | reverse complement strand
CCGGGGCTTTATCGCTAAAATGGCGCACCTTGTTACAGCCCAGGGGGCGAGATTGATGAAACCCGTGGAAACAGCCATTCGCACCAAGCTGAGCGCCGCTTTTGCCCCGGCCCATCTGCAGGTGGATAACGAAAGCCATATGCATTCGGTGCCACCCGGCTCGGAAAGCCACTTTAAGGTGGTATTGGTTACGGCGGCCTTTGTTGGCAAGCGCCAGGTGCAGCGCCACCAGGCGGTTTACGCCTGTTTGGCGGAGGAACTGCAGCAGGGCGTACATGCCCTGGCGCTGCACACCTACAGCCCCGAGGAGTGGCAGCAAGCCCAGGTGCCGGATTCGCCCCAATGTCTGGGCGGAAGCAAGCATGACCAGCGCGCAAACTAGTGGCTGGTTAAAAAGTAAACGCCTATAATGCGCGCCCCTTATTATCACCCCCGATATTTTTGTTGAAGTCGATAGTTATGAGCCAAACCGTAGTTGCCGCCCTGTACAAATTCGTCAAGTTGCCCGATTACCAAACCCTGGCGCCGCGCCTGAAAGACCATTGCGACCAATGGCAGATCAAGGGCACCTTGTTGCTGGCGGAGGAAGGCATCAATGGCACAGTGGCAGGCAGCCGCGCCGCTATAGATGCCCTGGTGGAGTTTTTTCGCGCCGATGGCCGCTTTGACAATCTGAGCTACAAGGAATCTTTCTACGATGAGCCGCCTTTCTATCGCATGAAGGTCAAGCTCAAAAAAGAAATCGTCACTATGGGGGTGCAGGGTATAGATCCGCAAAAAATCGTCGGCACCTATGTCAAACCCCAGGATTGGAATGCACTGATCAGCGATCCAGAGGTGGTTGTGGTAGATACCCGCAACTCCTACGAGTATGAGATAGGCACCTTCGAGCGCGCGCTGGACCCGAAAACCACTACTTTTCGCGAGTTTCCCGCTTATGTGGCCGAAAACCTGGATCCGTCCAAGCACAAAAAGGTCGCCATGTTCTGCACCGGCGGTATCCGCTGCGAAAAGTCTACCGCCTACCTCAAAGAGCAGGGCTTTGAAGAGGTGTATCACCTGGAGGGCGGCATCCTTAAATACCTGGAGGAAGTGCCGGCAGAACAGAGCCTGTGGCGCGGGGAATGCTTTGTCTTCGACAACCGGGTCGCGGTTAACCACAGCTTGCAAAAAGGTATCTACGATCAGTGCCACGGCTGTCGCTTCCCCATTACCGAGGAAGACAAGTTGTCGCCCAAGTACATGCTCGGCGTTAGCTGCCCGCGCTGTTACGACAGCTTAACCCCTGACCAAAAAGCCCGTTTTAGTGAGCGGCAAAAGCAAATCGAGCTGGCCAAGGCGCGCAATGAGCTGCACATAGGCGCGCTGCCGCCGGAGCGGCAAATACGCGCCCTGCGCAAAAAAGAACAGCGCGAAGAGCAGCGCCGCATGTCCCTGGCACCCCTGGCGGCGGCAAGAGCAGAGCGTTAATGCTTTTGTCATACAATCACTCTATGTTTTAATGCGCGGAGTTATGGCTCGTTCGAGTGGCCAGGGTGCCGCCGGCGATAAGCGTTAACCGTTGCACAGGCAGTGAAGATGATGAATTTTGAAGATTGGAGCGCCGATGCGGCGACAGGTACGGCGACCCATGCCAGCGGTTTTAGCCTGCGCATTGAGGGCAGTCCCCGTGATCCTTCCGAGGTATACCCGGGCAAATTCCCCGAGGGGCTGAGTTTTGTGGACCAGGCGCGCCTGCTGCGTGCAGGGCTGGAGTTCTTGGCCAAGGCGGCGCGCAATAGCGGTGATTATGTGCTGCCCAAGGCGGAGTTGATATCTGCCGCCGCACGTGAGCGCGAGGCCCTGGCCAAGCAATTTGCCGAACGTGCCGATAAACCTCAGCGCTCGGTGTTGTCTCTTAAAAAGAATCAGTAAACCGGGGCGCCCAAGGGTTGCCCCATAAAAAAACGCCAGTCAGTGTTGAGCTGACTGGCGTTTTTTTATGGGGATTTACAGCAGGCCGCGTTTTTGCAGTTCTATCACATGGTCATCGAGCAGTTTAAACAGTTGCTCGAATTGGCTATCGGCCGGGGCAATAACCATAGTGACCACTTCTTCTTTGTTTTTCTTGCGCATCATGATCTTGTACAGCTCATCAGATACCTTGCCCATGGTATCGAACACCTTGTCCGAGGTTTCTTTCTGGCGGAATACATAGCCCAGTTCCAGGTCGCGCATGTAGTTATCGCACTCCTGCAACCAATCGCGGCGCTGGTTAATGAAATTGCGGATATTTTTGGCGCCGCCACGATGTGCCGTGGGTAGCTGGGTATCCCTGTACCTTTGCAGGCTTTTGCGCGCGTTGAGCAAAAAGTCATTGGTGGTGGATTGGCAGTACTTCATGTTGAGGTAGCTGGGGTATTTGATGTTTTTGGCTGTTTCCACCTTGGCGCGTTTGCAGGCTTCATCACAGGCCCAGCTGGCTTGGGCAACAAAAACGAATGACAGGAGTAAGAGTATGGTTTTCATAGGTCTCGCCGATGTTTATTAGATTTATGGTCAAAGTGCTGTATGCACCTAATGCGTGATATAAATCACTTTTTTTCGTGCGTCAAGTTTTGCAAATAAAATAAGGGCTGCTTATAAGAAAAAAGACTTAATAACAGCAAATACCGAAATTGACGATTGATGCGGCCAGGAGCCGGCGCCAGCCTGACTCCGGTCAGCCGGAGCCAGGTGGAAGGGGAGAGGAAGGGGGCGGGAGCAAATAAAGCAGAAAAACCCGTACAAATCACCCGCAAAAAATTACCCGCAAAAGTTAAAAGGCAGCCAATAAGCCCAAGGGGTTTTTGTGCACAGCAATAGCGCTGATCTGCACAAACACCAGCAGTGCCAGCAGCCACAAACTCAGGCGCACATTGGCGTTGGCGGCTTTAAAGGCAAATACGCCCAGGGCGATATATACCACCAGCGCAACAATTTTGGCCATTAACCAGGCTTGGTGCCCAGGGGACATATTTAAATACACCGCCAGTGCTATACCACTCACAATTAGCAGGGTGTTGATGATGTGCGGCAGGATTTTTACCAGTTTGCGCTCCAGCAGGGCTGAACCGCGCAGCATCCAGATTCCACGCAATAAAAAAGCGGCAAAAGAAAGTACAACAAAAGTTAAATGCAGGTGTTTGAGCATTAAGTACACGGTGGTTTTCCTTATTGTTAAGTGATTTTTGAAAGTGGATTATGCTGGCAGGGTAATCATGAAAAGCTGTTGCCAGGCTGGCCGCCCGCTAGGCGGCCAGCGCCTTGCCCACCAATGCCAGCATGGCTTCAGATAGCGGGAGCTTGAGCGCCGCCTCATGGCCCTGGGGTGACATTTTGTTCCAGGTTTTGCGAATAATATCGATAAGCTTTTCTTCATCGTGCTTGCTGGCAAAGTCTTCCAGGTAGTGCTCGATAAACACCAGGCACACCACATCCTCCAGCGCCTGTACTTCTTCATTGCGCTTAAGCCCGCGCTTGAGTAGCAGGTCTTTTACCCGCTCAATCATATCCTTGTCGTAACCCTGGGCGGCCATTATCTCGCCGGCAATCTCGCCGTGTAATTTGGCTAAATCCATGCGCCATTTTTTGTAACCACTTTTGTCCATGGGGTAGTCGCTGCGGGGAATTTTCCAGCGGCAGATATGCTGGCTGCGCACCGCCAATTGCAGGGCTTCCGAGGGATTGGCGCAAAAGCGTTGTAAATGCTCGCTCATGCGTTGGGCGTAAATCCATTCTTTGGGCAGGAGTTTGCCGTCCACTAATTCTTGATTGGGATCTTGCAGGTTAGCGGCATCAAATGCAGCCAGGGTGGCTGCCAGGCGGGTGTTAGTCATAATAAAAATCTGTGATTAGCAGGTGGAGGCGCTGTTGGCCAGCTGGCGCAGTTGCTCCATGTGGATGATGCGGATTTCCTTTTTATCCACTTGGATAATTTCCTGCTTTTGCAGGCGGGTAAAAATGCGGCTGACGGTTTCAATAGTCAGCCCCAGGTAATTGCCTATATCGGTGCGCGACATAGGCAGACGGAAGGCATTGGCCGACAATTGGCGGCGGCTATTGCGGCTGGAAATGCTCAGCAGCAAGGCGGCGATACGTTCCTCGGCGCTGCTTTTGCTCAGCAAGGTGATCACCTGCTGATCCTGGGTAATTTCGCGGCTCATCAATTGGAAGAAGTGGCGCTGCAGGTTGGGGATTTGCAGGCTGAGTTCCTCCAGTCTGTTAAAAGGAATTTCGCACACCGAAGATGTCTCCAGTGCCACCGCCGAGTTGGTGTAGCGGTTGTCGGCCAAGCCATCCAGCCCCACGACTTCACCCGGTAAATAAAAACCAGTGACCTGTTCCAGGCCGCTGTCGCTCAGGGTCAAGGCTTTTACCGCGCCTGAGCGTATGGCGTAAACCGAATCGAAAGGGTCGTTGGCGCGATAGAGGTACTCGCCCTTTTGCAGGGGCTTGCCGCGCTGGATGATGTTATTGAGCTTGTCGATATCCTCGATATGGAGGCTGATAGGCAGGCAGATGGTGTTGAGCCGGCAGTTACCGCAGCTGACTTTTTTGTCGTGGGGGCAGCTGGCATCCTGGGTTTTAACAATGGTCTGGTTCATGTTCATGGTTGTCGACCCCACAGAAGCAAATATGACAAGGTGATCCTACCTTGTCGTTAGTGGTGCGATTGTTACAGCTTTACCTGGGAGGGTAAATACTTGCCAGTGCCCATAGCGACGGCGCCGGGGCGGGCAAAACAATCCTTTACTTAGCTGGCGCAGGGGCATATAGTGCCTGAGCTGGCCAAACCGCAGCATTATTTAAGTAAAGTCACATCGTTGTTCTATAACCGCCTTCTGGCAGTTGTCTATTAGTACCTCGTATGCTTGCCTAAGTAACACAGCACCGTCAGCAATCATCAATTATTTTGCAAATCGAGGTTTCTATGTCCAGAAGTACTGGTACCGTTAAGTGGTTCAACGAATCAAAAGGCTTTGGCTTTATTGCTGCTGAATCAGGTCAAGACGTTTTTGTTCACTACAGCGCCATCACTGGTTCAGGTTTCAAAACCCTGGCCGAAGGCCAAAAAGTGGAATTCGACGTTAAGCCAGGCCAAAAAGGCCCACAAGCTGAAAACGTAATCGGTCTTTAATCCTCGCGGATTAACCCGTTTTCCTAAAAAACCGCCCTATAGGGGCGGTTTTTTTATGGCTGCCCATCCTGGCTGCCACCCTTTGGGCCGCCGTTGCGGCGTTAAAAATAGCTCCCGGCCATTTTTTATGGCTGTCCATTCATGCCACCTTATATAAAAAGATTTTCCAGCAAAAATTTTATAAACCCTGTCAACCAAATATGGGGTTCTCCGTTATAGCCAGTGAAAGCGCGCTGATTCATCCCTAACACTGAGCAACGGAGTCCTTATGAAACCTTCAATCAAACACTTTTTAGTACTGACCTTACTGGCCCTCACCGCTACCGCCGCTCAAGCCGAGCGCAACCTGGGGGCGAGCAGCAAACATCAGTTGAACCTTAAAGGTAACTTTACCCGCCATACCGAGCAGCAGGCCACCGACAATGGCTCTATCCGCAACACACGGGTGATCCGTGCCGATGGCGCTACCGCCAGCCGTACCACCACAGTGGCCAATGACCCGGACAACCAAACCCGCACCCGCCTGGTGAATGGCGTTAATTTCCAGGGTGAGGCCTATTCCGGCCAGGCGGTTACCCAGCGCACTGAATCCGGTTATACCCGTGAAGCCAGCGCCACTAATGCCGAAGGTAAAACAGTGAGCCGCAGTGTAAATGCCAGTATCGACCGGGAGGCGGGCACTATCACCAAGGATGTCAGCGTGACCGGCCCCAATGGCGAAACCCGCTCCCATACGCTGGTGAAAACCCGCTCCCCAGGCGAGCAAAGCAGTGGCGACACCGCGGCTGAAGCTGAGTAATCTCCCGGGGCGCCTGCTACACTCGGGCGCCTTGTATCGCGATCATCAGGGTTTAAGCGCTTCAATGACGGCTAGCATTTCCCAACTTCGCCCCGCACCGGGTGCCGCCGCTCCTTCGCTGGAGGCATTTCTTGCCAGTGTGGAGCGGCGCGCCTATCGCAGTGCGCTGCTCACCACTAAAAAAGCGGCCGATGCCCTGGATATAGTGCAGGACAGCATGTTGCAACTGGTAGACCACTACGCCGACAAGGATGCCAGCGCCTGGCCGCTACTGTTTCAGCGCATTCTTAACAACAAGCTAATGGATTGGCATCGTCACCAGCAGCGCCAGCGCCGCTGGTTCTGGCAGCCCTCGGCGGCGCTGGATGAGGATGGCGAAGAGGCCGAGTTGGAGTGGCTGGACGAGCGCGCCGAGTGCCCGGCGCAGTTGCTGGAGCGCGCCCGCGATATAGAAACTGTGCTGGCCGCTTTGGAAGCGCTGCCGTTGCGCCAGCGCCAAGCCTTTGTGCTGCGCGCCTGGGAAGGGCTGGATGTGCAGGCCACTGCCGAGGTGATGGACTGTAGCCAGGGCAGTGTAAAAACCCATTATTTCCGCGCCCTGGCCAGCTTGCGCCAAGCGCTTTTGCAAACCGGTGAACCTTGCCATGAGTGATGACAAAACCACACCTGTAGCGCCCGACCAGTCGCCACAGGCGCACCAGCCGCCCTGGGTGGCGGAAATCGGCAGCAGCCTCGACCGCAGCCTGGCGCAGCTGGATACCCAGCAATTGGCGCAACTGGCCAAGCGCCGCGAGCAGGTGTTGCGCCTGGCCAAGCGCAATCGCCAACTGCGCCGCGCCGGCTGGGTGGGCATGGCCGCGGCCGCCGGGTTGATGACCCTGATGTTGTTGCCATCGGTCGAGCGGTTGCAGCCGGGGGTGCCTGCGGAGGATATGACCCAACTGCTGCAAGAGCTGGAGTTGCTGGAGGACATGGATATGTTGAGCGCCCTGGGTGAGGTGCCCGAGGATGCCTAAGCACAGCTTGTTATGGGGATTTTTGGGCTTGGCGGCTGTGGCCCAGGCGGAGGAGATTCCCAGCGCCTTGCCGGCGGATTTTTTGTATTACCTGCGTGAATTCAGCGATGAACAGGGCGAGTTGATCGACCCGGAAAGCCTGGCTTTGCTCGATCAGCAAGCGCCAAAAAGCGAACCCCTGGCGGCCGCCCATTCGTCGTCAGCCAGCACAGATTCCCTCCCTGAAAATGAGGAGCCAACACCATGAACTTTTTACTGTCCCCCTTGAGTATTGCGCTGCTGCTGCTGTGCTTGTGCAGCGGCTATAGCCCTGTGTCCTGGGCTCAAGATCAAGAGCAAAACCAAGCTCACGCCCAACCCCATGAGTGGGCCCAGCTCAGCCCCGAGCAACAGCAGCGTTTGCAGCACCTGCGCGACCAGTGGCAAAAGCTAAGCCCG
>CAMLRI010000093.1 GCA_946482385.1 uncultured Cellvibrio sp. | reverse complement strand
CCAGCCCCGCCAGGGCGTCGGGGTCGTCGTAGGGTGGCAGCAGTTCGATTTCACCCCTGGCCAGGGGCGCCAGCCCCGGTTGGCGGGGTATGCCGAACTTCTCCTTAAAACAGGAGTGGACTAGGCCTATGGCGGGAAACTGGAAATTCATACACAGGGCGATGGCTGGCTACTGGGATGGGAATTGTAAGGCTTTTGCCGGGCGGGTTGCGGATTTGTCGCCGCGCGGGCTGGTGATGGCGGGAAAAGCTGCTAATATGCACCTCTGTAATCGGTTACAGTTGGCTGTTTTATCCGTATCCCATAACGATGAATAACGACTTATCACCCTGGAGTCCCCATGTTAAAGCTATCTTCCCCCGCCCCTTTGGCCGGCCTGTTGTGGTGCCTTGGCGCCCTGTTTGGCTGTGGCGATAAAACCTCTGAACCTGCCGCCGCATCTGCCCCCGCAGCTAGCAGCGCCCCGGCCGCCGCCCCTGTTGCACCCGCTTTGGCGCTGATCGACACCCAGGCCACCGCTGCAACCCAGGCGCTCTACCGCAACCTGGGCAAATTGCGCTCCAGCCATTTCCTGTTTGGCCACGAGGATAGCCTGGCCTATGGCGTGACCTGGGAGGGCGATGAGGACCGCTCCGATATCCGCGATGTGACCGGCGCCAACCCGGCGCTCTACGGCTGGGAATTGGGCGGCCTGGAATTGGGGCAGGAGGCCAACCTGGATAAGGTCAACTTCGCCAAGATGCAACAGTGGATCAAGGCCGGCTACAGCCGCGGTGGGGTCATCACCATCAGCTGGCACATGTACAGCCCGGTATCCGGCGGCAACTCCTGGGATAAAACCCCCACGGTGCACGAGCTGATCCCCGGCGGCGCCAAGCATGAGGTGCTCAAGCAATACCTGGACAGCTTTGTCGCCTTTAATGCCGGCCTGGTGGCCACCGATGCCGCCGGCCAGCCAATCCAGATTCCGGTGATTTTCCGCCCCTGGCACGAGCACAATGGCGATTGGTTTTGGTGGGGCAAGGGCAATGCCAGCGAGGCGGATTACATCGCCCTGTGGCAATTTACGGTGCAATACCTGCGCGATCAAAAGGGGTTGCGCAACCTGATTTACGCCTACTCACCCGACCGCAGCCGCATCGACCTGGCCAAGTTTGAAGAGGGTTATTTCTACGGTTACCCCGGTGATGATTATGTCGACATTATCGGTTTGGATAACTATTGGGATGTTGGCCACGCCTCCAACACTGCCAGTGCCGAGGAGCAAAAAGCGGCGCTCACCACCAGCCTGAAGCAGATTGCCCGGATCGCTCGCGCCAAAAATAAAATTGCCGCATTGACAGAAACCGGCAGCAACCTGTTGAAGATCGACAACTTCTGGACCGAGCGGTTGCTCGCCCCCATTACCGCCGATGCCGACGCCAATGAAATCGCCTACCTGATGGTGTGGCGCAACGCCAACACCGAGCGCGAAGGCACCGAGCAATTTTTTGCCCCCTACCCGGGCCAGGCCACCGCCGAGGACTTCAAGCGTTTTTACCAGAGCGAAACCGTGTTGTTTGAAAACGAGCTGCCGCCGCTGTATCAGTAGTTTCCAGCTATACAGCACCATAAAAAAACCGGGGCATGCCGCTGTGCATGCCCCGGTTTTTTTATGGTGCCCGGCCCTGTGGCCTAGACCGCAAACTGCGCGATATTGGTTTGCAGCACCTTGGCGGTATCGTCCAGGTGGCGGGCGATTTGCGCGGATTTTTGCGCGTCCTGGCTGAGGCTGTCGATCAGCGCTACCACCTGGATAATATTTTTATTGATCTCCTCGGCGGTGTAGCTCTGCTCTTCGGCGGCGGTGGCGATCTGCATGTTCATGCCCAAAATCGCGGTAATCGCCTGGGTGATCTGGTTGATCGCCTGGCCCGCCTGCCCCGCCAATTCCAGGGTGTTGCCGGTTTTGCCCTGGCTGGCCTTCATCGCCTGCATGGCATTGGCGGCGCCTTTTTGCACGGCCTCAATAATCTGTTGGATTTCGGCGGTGGAATCCTGGGTGCGTTTGGCTAGCGAGCGCACCTCGTCGGCCACCACCGCAAAGCCGCGCCCCTGCTCCCCGGCGCGAGCCGCTTCAATGGCCGCATTGAGCGCCAGTAGATTGGTCTGCTCGGCCACACTTTTAATTACATCCAGCACACTGCCAATGCGGTTAGTGTCGGTTTCCAGCTGGCTCATGGCCTCGCCCACATGGTGCACCTCGGTACTCAACTGGTTAATGGCGTTCAGGGTGCCGTCCATAATTTTCAGGCCATTGCGGGCATTGCCATCGGCCTGCTGGGCGGCCTCGGCGGCGCCGCTGGCATTGCCCGCCACCTCCTGCACTGTGGCGGTCATTTCGGTAATGGCGGCCGATACCTGGTCGGTGGAGTGGTGGGTTTCGTCGGTGTATCTGGCCAGGCTGGTGGCGGTTTGGGTGATCTGGCTGGAGGCCTGGGTGAGGTTGGTCATCGACTGCTGCACGCTGGCTACCACGGCCACCACACTGCTTTGAACCTGGCGGATATTGTCGGCCAACTGGCCCAGTTCGCCGGAGCTGCTGGTGTGTAGCGGCTGGCGGAAATTGCCGCTGGCGAGCAGGCTGAGGTGGGCGTTGATGTCTTCCAGTGGCTGGATCAGGCTGTTGCGCAAAATCACCTGCACCAGAATGATCACCAGCAGGCCGCCGCCGAGGATCATGGCCATGGCCCAGAAGGCGACGCGGCTGCTGTGGTTGAGGTTTTGTTGGGTGCTGTCGCTAACCTGTTTGCTGATCAGCTCGGCAGATTCCTGCAGCAGGCGGCTGGGTTCGCGGTCGATGCCGGCCACGGCCTTATCGCCTGCGGCCGGGTCAAAACCGGCGGCTTTAAAGGCGTCCAGGCCTGCCTGGTAGCGGCCAAAGGCCTGTTGGTGTGCCTGCAAGAATTCGGCGACCCGCGCCTGGCTGGCGCCTTTAAGCTGTTGCTCCAGCTCGCGGCCCTGCTGCTGTATATCCCGGTGCAACTGCTCAAATTGCCCCCAGTATTTGTTCAGCTGCTGCAGGTCCTTACCGCGCAGCAGCACGTTTTTCCACTCTTGCACCTGGGTTTTAAATTGCAGGTTGATGCTGCTGATCTGGCGCTCCTGGGCCACCGGCCCCTGCACCAGCTGGTTGTAATTGGCGATGGTATTGCCGAGCAGGTTGATGGCCACCACACTGATCAGCAAAAACAATAAAACACCCGCGCCTACCGCCAGCAGCAAGCGCCCTTTAACACTATTAACCCCAAACATGACGACAGCCCTTTGCATAGAAAAGTCATCTAAGTGTAGGTGAGGTTTGTGGTTTGGGACGCCGCCTGCCGGGTTAACTGGCGCGGATAATTTTTACCCCTTCTTTAGTGCCCAGCAGCAGCACATCGGCGGGTTTGGCGGCGAACAGGCCGTTGGTGACTACACCGGTGATCTGGTTGATCTGGTTTTCCAGTTGTACCGGGTTGAGGATCTGCAGGTTGTGCACATCCAGGATCACATTGCCGTTATCGGTAATCACCCCTTCGCGGTACACAGGGGCGCCGCCCAGTTTTACCAGCTCCCGCGCCACATAGGAGCGCGCCATGGGGATCACTTCCACCGGCAGGGGGAATTTGCCCAGCACCTCTACCCATTTGCTCTCGTCGGCGATGCAGACAAATTCGCGGGCTACAGCGCGCACAATTTTTTCCCGGGTCAGGGCTGCGCCGCCGCCTTTGATCAGGTGCAGCTGGGCATTGCTTTCGTCGGCGCCATCCACATACACCAGCAGTTCGCTGACCGAGTTGCAATCCAGCACTTCAATGCCGAGTTTTTGCAGGCGCGCCGCCGAGGCGTCGGAGCTGGCCACGGCGCCGGCGAAATCGTGTTTCAACTCGCCCAGCAGGTCGATAAAAAAGTTGGCGGTGGAGCCTGTGCCTATGCCGAGTATGGCGTCGGGGGTCAGCTTGGGTTTGATGTATTCAATGGCGGCGCGCGCCACGGCTTGTTTGAGCTGGTCTTGTGGGGTCATGGTGGTCTCTTGTTAACCTTAAATCCCCCCGCCTTCGGCGACCCCCTTTTACAAAGGGGGTGCCCCCCTCCCTTTGTAAAAGGGAGGGCCGGGGAGGGATTTGCTTTTGTTGTCAGGGTAAAAAGGGGTAATTACTGTAAAAAGCTGGCCGCATTATACGGTTTTCCGCCGTGCCAGCCGCAGCCAAATTGTTTACACTGCGGGCTCTTTTTTCCTGGCCGCCCAAAGATTCCCATGCCCGAAACCTACATAAAACGCATCCTCAACGCCCGCATCTACGACCTGGCGATAGAAACCCCCCTCGACGAAGCGCGTTTGCTGTCGCAGCGCACCGGCAACAAGGTGCTGCTCAAGCGCGAAGATTTGCAGCCGGTGTTCTCGTTCAAGTTGCGCGGCGCCTACAACAAGCTGTTGCAGCTCACCGAAACGGAGCGCAACCGCGGGGTGATCTGCGCCTCCGCCGGCAACCACGCCCAGGGCGTGGCCCTGGGTTCGCAACACCTGGGCATCAAAGCCACCATAGTTATGCCGCGCACTACCCCGGCCATTAAAGTCGACGCGGTAAAAGCCCGCGGCGCCAAGGTGGTATTGCATGGCGATAGCTACGACGAGGCCTCGGCCCACGCCAAAAAACTGGTGGAAGAAAAAGGCATGACCTATATCCACCCCTTCGACGACCCGGACGTGATCGCCGGCCAGGGCACCATTGCCATGGAAATCCTGCGCCAGTACCCGGGCAAGATCGACGCTATCTTCATCGCCGTGGGCGGTGGCGGCCTGGCCGCCGGCATAGGCGCCTATGTCAAATACCTGCGCCCGGAAACCAAAATTATCGCGGTGGAATCGGAAGAATCCGCCTGCCTGATGGCGGCCATGGAAAAGAAAAAGCGCGTGGTGCTGCCGCAGGTGGGCATCTTTGCCGACGGCATTGCCGTGGCGCAAATCGGCGAGGAAACCTTCCGCGTGCTGCGCAAGGTGGTGGATGAGTGCATGACCGTGAGCACCGATGAGATCTGCGCCGGTATCAAGGATATTTTTGAGGATACCCGCTCCATCGCCGAACCGGCGGGCGCCACCAGCGTCGCCGGCCTGAAAAAATACGTGGCGGAAAAGGGCATCAGCGGCCAAACCCTGGTGGCCATCGACTGCGGCGCCAATATCAATTTCGATCGCTTGCGCTACATCAGCGAGCGCACCGAAATTGGCGAAAAGCGCGAGGCCATACTGGCGGTGACAATTCCCGAGCGCCCCGGCGCCTACAAGGAATTCTGCAAAGCCCTGGGCAAGCGCAATATCACCGAATTTAACTACCGCTATGCCGATAGCCGCGCCGCCCATATTTTTGTTGGCGTGCAGGTGAGCGCCGGCGGCCACGACCGCACCGAGCTGATCGCCGAGTTGATCCAGCAGGGCTATGCGGTGGAGGATATGACCGACAACGAGCTGGCCAAGCTGCATATCCGCCACCTGGTGGGCGGCCACGCCGGGGTTGCCGACGAAGTGCTCTATCGCTTCGAATTCCCCGAGCGCCCTGGCGCGCTCTACACCTTCCTCAACAAGGTGGCGGGGCGCTGGAACATCTCCCTGTTCCACTACCGCAACCACGGCTCCGCCTCTGGCCGGGTGCTGGTGGGCATGCAGGTGCCGAAAAAGGAATACGCCGAACTCAAGGCCTTTTTAACGGATTTGAACTACCCCTACTGGGACGAAACCCAAAACCCGGCCTACAAGTTCTTCCTGAGTTGACCTGGGCGGGCTAGGAAAAAGACCAGCAAAAGACCGGCAAAAAAAGATACTTGAGTTGGGCTGGGTAGTGTGGTTTGCTGGTGGGAGGTCAAACTTTAACCAGCAAGTCTTTAGATGATTATTAAACAGGATGGCGCTATGAAGCTTTCGCCCTTGGTATCCGAGTTTGAATCGGAAGAGCAGGCTGCCAGTTACCAGGGCTGGCTGCAAGATAAGGTGGCGCAACATCTGGCCGACAGCCGGGCACCCCTTCCCCATGACCAGGTGATGGCAGAATTGGAAGGCGTTATCGCCGAGGCTGAGGACAAAAGGAAAACTGCTTGATGCTACCCCTGGTATGGCTGGCATCTGCCGCCAAGGATATTACCGAGATCATCACCTTTATCGCCCAGGACAACCCAGCCGCCGCGCGCAAACTTAAAGCGCGCCTGCAGGCAGCAGTGCAGCCCTTGGTTGAACATCCCTATCTGTACCCCATCAGCGACCGCATTCCCGGGATTCGGGAAATTGTGGTGCATCCCAACTATCTGGTGCTTTACCGGGTTGCCGCCGAGCGCATAGAGGTAGTGGCGGTAGTGCATGCGCGCCAGCAATATCCCCGCTAGTTAACCTTTGTTTTTGTAATTCCAGGTATGTCCCTGGCTCCCCAGGGTTAATTTATGTTCAGCCCCTGGCGCAGGATGGGTTTTGGTGTAATCTAGACAACGTTGTCAAATTCCATAATTACAGGAGCTGTGTATGAAACTGGCGAGTCGATGCGGGTTGGCAGTGTTGCTGGGCTGGGCGGGGGCTGCGCTCGCGGGCAATCTCAACCAGGCGCAGTTGAACGAATTGGCGCGCAGCGCGGAATTGCGATTTGCCCCGGTGAGTAACCTGGCCTTGGGCAATGGCCAGTTCCAGGCGCAGATGAGCCTGCACAACCGCTCGGCGGTAGCCCTGCCGGCGGACAAGGGCGACTGGCGGATTTACCTCCACTCGGTGCGCAAGCTCAATGAAACCCAGGTGGCGGGCTTGCAGATCAGGCATGTGCAGGGCGACCTCCACGCCCTGGAACCCACCCCGGCCTTTGCCGGCCTGGCGGCGGGCGCCAGCCTGGAGCTGCCCTACTCGGGCGGCAACTGGCTGGTGAGCTACAGCGATTTTATGCCCCGCGCCTTTATCGCCCAGCCGGGCCTGGAACCGGCGGTGTTTGCCAATACCGACACTGAAGACCTGAGCCAGTTTGTCGCTCCCTTTGCCAGGCCCGAGCAGCAGCTGCGCTTTGCCAACGACAGCTACCCCATCATCACCCCGGCGTTGCGCTACCAGGACAACCTGGCGCTAAACGCCGCTCCCCACAGCGACCAGTTGGGCATTATCCCCACTCCCGCCCAGGTGAAATACCGCAAGGGCAGCATTAACTTGGATGCCAGCTGGCAGATCCATTACGCCGGCAGCCTGACGCCGGAGGTCAAGTACCTGGCCGAGCAGCTCAAGGCCTATGGCCTGGCGCTCACCGCCGTTGCCGACCACCAGCCGGCCCAGGGCAAGTTGATCCGCCTGCAACTGGGTGAGCAGGGCGCCGCTGAGGGCTACAGCCTGAGTATCGCCAAAGACGCCATTGTGATTCGCGGCCAAGACAATGCCGGTGCCTTCTAC
>CAMLRI010000092.1 GCA_946482385.1 uncultured Cellvibrio sp. | reverse complement strand
GGCGGCATCAGCGCCTTTAGAAGCATCCGCGGCGCCGGTGACGATGTACAGGCCATAGATGCCTATATCACCCTGTCTGCCAAATCCCTTAACCGCAACAGCGGCGCCATGAATGATTTGATGCAGGCCACCCTGCAGCAGGTGCGCTTTGACGAGTTGGGGCGCATCCGCGAACTCATCGCCCAAAACCGCGCGCGGCGCGAGCAGAGCATTACCGGCCACGGCCACAGCCTGGCCATGACTGCCGCCTGCGCCGGTATGAGCCCGGCGGCCAAGGTGTCCCACGAACTGAGCGGCATGGCCGGTATTGCCGCCGTTAAAGCCCTGGACAGCCGCCTGGATGATGCCGCCGCACTGGCCGACTTTGCCCGGCAGCTGGCAGGTATCCACCAATTGGTACTGGCCGCGCCCAAGCAATTCCTGATTGTTGGCGAACAGGAGCAACTGGATGCCCTGCGCGACCAGCTGGCAGCGCGCTGGCCGGAAGCCAGCCCATCGCCCAGCTTTGTGCCCTTTGGCCTGGCGCCGGTAAACGCCCAGGTGCGCGAGGCCTGGATCACCAACACCCAGGTCAACTTCTGCGCCAAAGCCTACCCCACCGTGCCGGTAGATCACCCGGACGCCGCCCCCCTGACGGTACTGGGCGGCTTTTTGCGCAACGGCTTTTTGCACCGCTCCATCCGCGAACAGGGCGGCGCCTATGGCGGTGGCGCCAGCCAGGACTCCAACACAGCTTCCTTCCGCTTTTACTCCTACCGCGACCCGCGCCTGGTGGAAACCCTGGGGGATTTTGATGAGGCACTGCACTGGCTGGCCCACAGCGAACTCCAGCCGCAGGCGCTGGAGGAAGCCATACTCGGGGTGATCGGCAGCATCGACAAACCCGGCTCCCCCGCCGGTGAGGCCAAATCCACCTACCAGGCGGAATTGTTTGGCCGCAGCCGCGAGCTGCGCGAACAGTTCCGCAACCGGGTAGTCGCCGTCACCCTGGCGGACTTGAAGCGGGTCGCCGCCACTTATTTGATACCGGAAAAAGCCAGCATCGCGGTGATTACCCACGCCGGCAATAAAGAACTGGTACAGGGCCTGGGGCTGGAAATCCGTACGCTGTAACACATTGGCGCTGCTGGAAAGAAGAGTGTCTCGCTCAGATCCGAGGGAGGCACCCTTCTTTCCAAGTACATGTACCAATCCCCCAGTACATGTACCAATCCCCACAGTAATAACCACATGGAGTTCGGCGGCAAGTTCAACTAGTATTGCCCGTTATAACAACGGCATTGATGCTCAACCTATGGCCACACCCGCTTTGGAGTACAGCGCCGCCTCTCACCCGGGATTGGAGCGCGACAACAACGAGGATTGCTTTCTCAGCCAACCAGAATCAGGGCTCTGGCTGGTGGCAGATGGCATGGGCGGCCATGAAGCCGGCGAAGTGGCCAGTGCCATAGTGCGCGACACCCTGTCCAATCAACTGCACCAAAACCCCAATATTCCCATCGACCAGGCCATCCAAGCCGCCCACCGCGCCATACTCGATTCCGCCAAGCGCGGCATAGGCGCCCCCGGCATGGGTTCCACCCTGGTCGCCCTTAAATCCCACAGCGGTAAATACCAGGTGGCCTGGGTGGGCGACAGCCGCGCCTACCTCTGGACCCCCAGCAGCGAAGGCGGCCGCCTGGAGCGGCTGAGCATCGACCACTCCTATGTACAAATGTTGGTAGAAAAAGGCCTGATCAGCCCCGAGGATGCCGAACATCACCCGGAAAAAAACATCATCACCCAATGCCTGGGCATGCAGGAACTCGCCCAGGTAAAAGTCGATGTGGTGGAGCGCCCCTGGCAAAAAAACCAATGGCTACTGCTGTGCAGCGATGGTTTAACCGATGAGGTCAACGACCAAACCATCGCCCAAATCCTGGCGGAGGCCGACAATGCCGTAGCCGCCGTCGACCAGTTGCTGCACGCCGCCCTCACCGGTGGCGGGCGCGACAATATCACCCTGCAAATTATTGAATCGCCCTTCCACAGCAAACCCCTAATGGACAATGTCTGGCCCTGGATTCCCCACCTCACCGGGAAAAAACTCTGGGATGCCTGGCTGTTTGCCGGAACCATGGGCGCTTTGCTGGGGCTTTTGTATTACGTGCTGGCGTTTTAGCGCCAGCCTGAAAAACGAGACCGGTTAACACAATGGCACTACACATACCCGGATATAGAGTCATTCGGAAAATTAACCAGGGCGGCATGTCCATTGTTTACCTCGCGATCCAAATCAGCGTGGGGCGCGTGGTTGCGCTCAAGGTCATGAACCCCCAGTTCAACAATGACCCCGCCTTTAGTGAACGCTTCCAGCGCGAGGCCAATATCGTCGGCCAGTTATCGCACCCCAATATAGTGTCGATTTACGACATAGGCCGCCACGAAGACCTTAACTACATCGCCATGGATTACCTGCCCAACGGCACAGTCCACGACAAAATGGCCAGCGGTTTAAGCGGCGAGGAAGCCCTGCGCATCACCAAGGAAATCGCCAGCGCCCTCGACCACGCCCACGAAAAAGGCTATATCCACCGCGACATCAAACCGGAAAACATCCTGTTTCGCGCCGACAACTCCGCCGTGCTATCGGACTTTGGTGTCGCCCGCGGCCTGGCCAATAACTCCCGCATGACCCAGGTGGGTACAGTGGTAGGCACACCCCACTACATGAGCCCGGAGCAAACCAAGGGCAAGCCCGTGGATGGCCGCTCGGATTTGTACAGCCTGGGGGTGGTGCTGTTTGAAATGCTCACCGGCAGCGTGCCCTACCAGGGCGACGAGGCAGTGACCATTGCACTCAAACACCTGAGCGCCCCTATTCCCAAGCTGCCGCTGCAATACCTGGCCTACCAGAAAATTATCGACAAGCTGCTCGCCAAAGACCCGGAGCAGCGCTACCAGCGCGGCCGCGAGCTGGTGGCCGCCCTGGAAGAAATGGAAAAGGCCGCGCCTATACTCGGCAACGCCACCAAAACCACCCATCCGGTAGATATGTCGGTCATCAACCTGGCCCGCGCACTCATGGCCGCCAGCCTCAACGCCCTGCGCTGGCGCTGGAACAAGCTGCGCAGCCTGCGCTGGCAGCCTGGCCGGGGTTTTTACTTCCGCCAGCCCACTAAAATTACCGAGATTTTCTTTAACGAGCTGCAGGAAGCCGACCAGGTAAGCCGCGCCAGCCTGGCCACCCAGGTACACGCCGCCGTGCAGGAACCGCAAAAACTGGGTATCAAAGGCTTGGGGCTTGCTGTGGTTTTGGGGGTGATCGGCCTGGCAGCTTATTGGTTCTGGCGGCCTGCGGACTTGCCCCCGGCCGATACCGCCCCCCAAGTTCAACCTATCGCCGCCAGTACCGCCAGCCTGGCAGCCAGCAGCGCCGCGGCAAACACCAGTCAAAGTGAAACCACCACCGACACAGGCGCACCGGCAAGCGAGGCAGCATTGGCCGGAGCAGATTCACCGGCGGAGGCCCCTGCGCCCGCCGAAGTGGAAGCAGCGGTTAGCACCAGCAGCGAAATTGGGCTTGCCGACGCCGAGCCGCTTGCAGCCGATAACAGCACCGAGCCATTGGTTACCTACGCCCTGGAAATTATTCCCACACCGGCTAATGCGCGGGTGCGGATCATGAATATTCCCGACCGCTACCAACCAGGCATGCTGCTGCCCCCCGGCCGCTACGACCTGGAGGTCAGCCACCCGGGTTACGAGTCTTACCGCGCCTGGCTGGAGCTGAGCGACCAAAGCCTGATTGCCAATATCACCCTGAAGGAAAGCATCAAACCCGGCACTGAAATTACCAGTACCCTGAGCGCGCGTATCAAGGGCGAAGGCCCGGAAATGATCAGCGTGCCGGCGGGCAGCTTTTACATGGGCGACAAAAACGACAGTACCGCCATGCCGGTAAGGCACGTTAGCCTGCCCAGCTTTGCCATCAGCAAATACGAAATCACTTTTGACGATTACGACATTTTTGCCCAGACCACCAACCGCCCCCTGCCCAGCGACAACAACTGGGGGCGCGGCAACCGCCCGGTGATCAATGTGTCCTACGAGGACGCCCAGGCCTACGCCGCCTGGCTGAGCAAAACCAGCGGCAAACGCTACCGCTTGCCCAGTGAGGCGGAGTGGGAATATGTCGCCCGCGCCAAAACCCAAAGCCGCTACTGGTGGGGGGACGACGAGCGCGAAGCCGTAGGCCGCGCCAACTGCCGGCGCGGCTGCAACAGCAAATTCTCTGGCTTGTTTGGCAGTAAAACCGCCCCGGTGGGCAGCTACCCGGCCAATGGTTTTGGGGTGTTTGATACAGCGGGCAACGTGAGTGAATGGGTGCAGGACTGCTACAGCGACAGCTACAGCCTGGCCCCCAAAAATGGCCAGGCCTATGAAGTGAAGAATTGCCAGGCGCGGGTGGTACGCGGCGGTTCGGCGCAACACAATGTGCAACAACTGGGCAACGCCGTACGCGACTATTACCCACCGGGAATTGCAAACCCCCACCTGGGTTTCAGGGTGGTAATGGAGCTATAGCCTCAGGCTGCCAGCCACACCTGCAGGGCAGCCTGCCAGCGCGCAAAGCGATGGCTCAGCCCCGGATTCTGCCGCGGATAAAAACACTCACCCCCTGCCCGCGCCCGCAAACTGGCAGGCATGGCCGCCGCCAAACAGGCAATCCCCTGGGCGGTGGCATCGGGGTTTTCCTGGCGCTGCACCAGCGCACCACTCAGGTCGGCAATACGCTGGCAAAGGGCATCTGCCTGGCTTAAACCACCGCTTAGCAAAATCCTATCCGTAGTACCCAGCGCCTCCATCAACCGCAGATTCACCACCAATTGGAATACCACCGACTCCAACCAGGCCAGCAGTTTTTCGTCGCCAGTGGCTGCCCCCTCACCAAACCTGGGCTGCAAATCCGTCCGCCAATAGGGCGCACTCAATCCCCCTACCGCATTGAGCAGGTAGCAATCTGCCCCCGGATTTAACGCCAGGGCGCGCTGGATGGATTGGGGGTCAACCTGGATACCCGCCTGTTGTTCCACATAGGGGATAGCCGCTGCTGCGCCATTGACAGTCGCCTCCCAGGCGTAAGTGTTTGTTGGGCAAACCAGCTGGGCTGCATCCAGGTAACAAGTAGGCGATGCCACTTCTATCTCCACATCCGCTGCTATCGCCATCTTGGTTACAGGCGACTGCGGCAACCACAGGGGGCTAACCAATAGCCCTTCGGGCGCCAACAGCCGGGGGCTGAGGCGCTGGATAAAGGCACCCGTGCCTATATTGATGTAGCAAGTGCCGGCATCCGGCCGACCCAGGGCAAAGAGCGAAGCCCCCTGGTCGCGGCCAGCCGCCAGTATGGGAATTTTGTGCTCCCCCAGCGCTATATCGCCAAAATGACTGTTGTGGTGTTTGCAGGGCGGCAGGCAGGCAGCTTCCACCCCAAAGCTCGCCAGCAGCGCCTCATCCCAATCCTGAGTGTGCAGGTTCCACAACAGGGTGCGCTGGGCATGGCCCGGGTCCACCCCCGCAGCGCCTCCAGCCAGGTGCCACAGCAGGTAACTGAAAATCGGCCCCATACACAGGCGCCCCTCAGCCCTGGCGGCCGCCGCGGCGGGGATATGCTCCTGGCACCAGCGCATTTTGCTGGCGCCGTAGTGGGGCGACAGACGCAAACCCGTCAACGCTTGCACCTGCTGATGGCTTAAACCGGACGCCGCCAAATAGGGCTCACCGCGAATATCCTGCCAGCTAAGTACCGGCGACAGCGCCTCGCCCGTGTGCTTATCCCAACACAGCAGCGAGGAACCCTGACCGGCAAAACCCGCCGCGCGAATTTGCGTCACCGCCTCGCCCAAGCGGCCAGCAATACGCGCCAGGCATTGGCGAATACCATCCAATATTTCCAAAGGGTCTTGTTCGATATGGGTATAGCCTGAATACCCAGGCTGATACTGGCGGGTCGCACAGGGGGCGGATTCGCTGGCCAGCAGCTCACCCTGGGCAGTAAACACCGCCACCCGGCTGCTTTGGCCACCCTGGTCTATGGCGAGGTAAAGGGTTTTGCTGGACATAGGCAGGCTCAATAAGGAGATTAAGCCAAGTGTAGACGAGCGGGGTTGGCCCTCCGGCAAGGAGGGCCGGGATCAATCACTCACCCAAATTGGGGTTGGGGATAAAGGTGCCGTAGGGGAATTGGGCGATCTTGTCGCTGCTGCCTGCTTTAATCTCGCTGATCTTGGCGGGGCCTTCTTTTTCCACTTCGTCGATGCGCACTATGGCATGCATAGGGATGTAGGAGCGCTTAACACCGGCAAATTCGTTTTTGAGTTTTTCTTCGGCCGGGTCAACCAGCAACTGGCTGCGCTCGCCAAACACAAACTCTTCTATTTCGATAAAACCGTACATTTCGCTCTGGTAAATCGCCGAGCAAAAAACTTCGTACACCTGACCCTGGTTGAGGAAAATCACTTTATAGACAGGTTTTGCGGCCATAGCTTTCTCTGAATTACCACTCTGGAATACAACATTTGATAACAATTTTTAAAGCAACGGGAAGCAGCTGAATCGCCCCCGTAAAAAAGGCCGCGCAGAATACCACAGCTTTTGTGTATTCTCGCTCCCTTTGGGTGTTTTTTATACAGGCAAACCAAGGAATATGGCGCCCGGCCCACCCACCCAAACAGCACCCAGCGGTTGCCCCCTACCCGGTTTGCCGGTAACCTGCCGGCCTGTTTTGTACACAACCCCGGCTTTCAACCGCAAAAGCCCTATAGCAGCAACCACACCCCGCCATGGGAAATCGCTTTAACAACCCGATATAACCCACTGATTTTTAATACCACTCATTTGAGTTGACTATGAACTTTGCAGCCCTGGGGCTAGCCCCCGAACTCTTGCGCGCCGTTAAACGTTGCGGCTTTCTTCAACTTACCCCCGTGCAGGAACAGGCCATTCCCCCTGCCCGCCGCGGCCGCGACCTGCTGGTGACCGCCCAAACCGGCACGGGCAAAACCGCTGCCTTTGGCTTCCCGCTGCTGCAACAATTGCTGGAAAAGCCGCGCGCGCCCCAAGCCGGATTTACCCGCGCCCTGGTGCTGGCACCTACCCGCGAGCTGGTGGAGCAAGTCGCCGACAACCTGCAGGAATATGCCCATTTCACCCCGCTCAAAATCGCCGCTGTCTATGGCGGGGTAAAACACAGCAGCCAAGCCAGCAAACTGCAAGGGGGCCTGGATGTACTGGTCGCCACCCCTGGCCGCCTGCTAGAGCACACGGAGCTGGGCAATATCAACCTGCAACAGGTGGAGTTCCTGGTATTGGACGAAGCCGACCGTATGCTGGATATGGGTTTTGTCGGCGAAATCAGCAAGCTGCTCAATACCATGGGCAAAAAACCGCAAATCCTGTTTTTCTC
>CAMLRI010000091.1 GCA_946482385.1 uncultured Cellvibrio sp. | reverse complement strand
GGGGGATGCCACCGAGTTCACTATCGAAATTGTGTTTAAAGCTAATGATGTATTTCCCGCTAACCAGGAACCGCGTTTTTTTCATATAGAAGCCGCCGATAACCCCAACCGCCGCCTCACCATTGAATTGCGCTTAAACGATAACAAGCAGTGGTATCTGGATGCCTATATCAAATCGGAATTTTCCCAATTCACCCTGATTGACCCCACCAAAGTACATAGGCTAGGTGAGTGGTATCACGCGGCGGTGACTTATAAGTCGCGCGAATTTTTGTCCTACGTTAATGGCCAGCAGGAATTGCGCGGCGAGGTGGATTACCAGCCCATTGCCGCCCAGGGCAAAACCTCCATAGGCGCGCGCATGAACCAAATTCACTGGTTTAATGGTGCTATTGCCCAGGTGGCGATCACCCCGAAAAAATTAACCCCGGCAGAATTTGTGCTGCTGGACTTGATTGCCAAGCCCGACTGATAAGCGGGCTTTTTTGTTATGATGCCTCCCCCTGAAAAAGCGGCATCTGTTATGAATCAATGGTCAGAATATAAACAAATCCTCAACCTGGTAATGGCTTGCGACAAGCACCGTTTGTCGCGCCGTTTACAGGAGTTGGAAAAAACCGCCCGCGCCGGCAAACCCTACGACCAGGGGTTGGAAAAATGGCTGGCGCAGTGCAATCAATCCCAGCAGCGCGCTGCCGCACGTTTTGCCCAGGTGCCCGCACAAATCGAATTTCCCCCGCTGCCGGTGTGCGAGCGGCGCGAGGAAATTGCCGCACTCATCGCCCAGCACCAGGTGGTGGTGCTGGCGGGTGAAACCGGCTCGGGCAAAACCACCCAGCTGCCCAAAATTTGTTTAACCATTGGTCGCGGTGTGCAGGGCATGATCGGCCACACCCAGCCGCGCCGTATTGCCGCCAACACAGTGGCCAACCGCATTGCCGAAGAATTAAAAACTCCCCTTGGCGAAAAGGTGGGTTATCAGGTTCGCTTTACCGACCAGTCCAACGACAACACCCTGATTAAAGTGATGACCGACGGTATTTTGCTGGCGGAAATCCAGAACGATCCTTACCTTTCCCGTTACGACACGCTTATTATCGACGAGGCCCACGAGCGCAGCCTCAATATTGATTTTTTGTTGGGCTATTTAAAACAACTGTTGCCCAAACGCCCCGATTTAAAACTGATTATCACCTCGGCCACTATCGACCTGGAGCGATTCTCCCAGCACTTTAACCATGCGCCTATTATTGAAGTCTCGGGGCGCACCTATCCGGTGGATGTGTGGTATCGCCCCATCTATGAACTGGCTGCCGATGAGGATGCCGACAGCGAGCCGGATATTTACACGGCGATTGTCGATGCGGTACACGAAATAGAGGCCTACGAAAAAACGGCCAAGGCCATGCGCGGTGGCGATATCCTGGTGTTTCTAAGTGGCGAGCGCGATATCCGCGAAGCGGCGGAAGCCCTGCGCAAAGCGCAATTTTCCCATTTGGAAGTGGTACCTTTTTATGCGCGCCTGAGTTTGGCCGAGCAGCAAAAAGTATTTGCCCCCCACACCGGGCGGCGCATAGTGCTGGCCACCAACGTGGCGGAAACTTCCATTACCGTGCCGGGTATTCGCTACGTAATAGACCCGGGCTTTGCCCGCATTAGCCGCTATTCCTACCGCACCAAGGTGCAGCGTTTGCCTATTGAGCCTGTATCCCAGGCTAGCGCCAACCAGCGCAAAGGCCGTTGCGGCCGGGTGGCGGAAGGTATTTGCATCCGCTTGTACAGCGAGGAGGATTTTAATGCGCGCCCGGCCTTTACTGATGCGGAAATTCTGCGCACCAACCTGGCGGCGGTGATTTTGCAAATGCTGCAATTGCGCATGGGCGATATTCACAAATTCCCGTTTATTGATGCCCCCGACCACCGCCTGATTAGCGATGGCTTTAAATTGCTGGAAGAGCTGCACGCGGTAAACGGCAAAAACCAGTTGACCCCGGTGGGCCAGCAGTTGAGCAAACTGCCGCTGGACCCACGCCTGGCGCGCATGCTGCTGGCAGCGCAACAGCATGGCTGTGTGCGCGAGCTGTTAATTATTGTCAGCGCCCTTTCGGTGCAGGACCCGCGTGAACGGCCCGTGGAAAAACAACAGGCCGCCGACCAGTTGCACCGGCGTTTTTGGGCGGAACATTCGGATTTTGCCGGCTATGTCAGCCTGTGGGATTATTTTGAAACCCAGCGCCAGGCACTATCGCAAAACCAATTGCGCAAACTCTGCAAAAAAGAATTCCTTTCCTATTTGCGCTTGCGCGAATGGCGCGATGTGCATCACCAATTGTGCGTGGCGATTAAAGACCTGGGCTTTCGCTTGAATAGCGAAGCTGCCAATTACGAGGCTGTGCACAAGGCGCTGCTAGCTGGTTTGTTGGGCAACCTGGGGTTTAATCATGAAGAGCGCGAATACCTGGGCGCGCGCAACCGCAAATTTTCTATATTCCCCGGCTCCTCGCTCTACAAAAAAACGCCCAAGTGGATTATAGCGGCGGAGCTGATGGAAACCTCCAAGCTGTTTGCCCACACGGTAGCCAAAATAGAACCCGAATGGGTGATTGCCGCTGCCGAGCACTTGGTAAAGCGTCAGTATTTCGAGCCCCATTACGACAGCCGCAGCGGCCAGGTAATGGCTTACGAAAAAATCAGCCTTTATGGTTTAACCATCATCGAGAAAAAAGCGGTGAGCTATAGCCATATAGACCCAGCCCAGGCCCGCGATATTTTTATTCGCGCCGCCTTGGTGGAGGGGCAGTATGGCCAGCATCCCAAACGCCGCCAACAGGCCGACAAAGATGATTTTTTTGCCCACCAACAGCGTCTGCTGGCGGATTTGGAAGAATTGGAATCCAAGGCGCGGCGGCGCGATATTCTGGTGGATGAGCAGGTTATTTTTGCGTTTTACAGCGAGCGTATTCCCGCCTCTGTGGTCAATTGGGCGGGCTTTGAAGCCTGGCGCAAAAAGGCCGAGCAGGAAAACCCGCAACTCCTGTATATCAGCCGCGAAACCCTGATGCGCCACGGCGCTGGGGATATTACCCAAGCGCAATTTCCCAACAGCCTTGAATGGCGCGGCATGGAATTTCCCCTCAGCTACCACTTTGAGCCAAAGCACCCGCACGACGGTGTTAGCATCCATGTGCCGGTCAGCCTGTTGCACCAGGTGCCGGAGCAGCGCTTGGAGTGGTTGGTGCCTGGCATGCTGCGCGATAAATGCATTGCCCTCATCAAAGGCTTGCCAAAAAATTTGCGCAAACATTTTGTGCCAGTGCCGGATGTGGTGGATAAAATCCTGGCCAGCATCAGCCCCGATAACAAACCCTTGAGCGAGGCCCTGGCGCAGCAATTAAAACGCCTGAGCGGTGTGGATGTGCCCAAAGAGGCCTGGCTGGAACAACCCCTGGATAGTTATTACCAATTTAATATCCATGTGGTGGATGAGCGCGGCAAAATTATTGCCAGTGGCCGCGAACTGGCGCCACTGCGCGAGCAATACCGCGAACGGGTGCAGCAAAATATCCAATCGGCGGCGACCAGTATTGAGCGCGAAGGCATAACCCAATGGGATTTTGCCGAGCTACCCCAGTCCATCCAGCTGCCCCGTGCGGGCATCAGCATTCGCGCTTACCCGGCTTTGGTCGATAAACAAACCTCAACCTCGCTGCAAGTGCTGGATAACCCCTTGCAAGCCCAGCATATAACCCAGCGCGGCTTGGCGCGTTTGTTATTCCTGAATGCCGGCAGCAAGGTGAAATACCTGCAAAAAGAATTAATTAAAACCCAGCAGGTAGCGCTCACCCTGGCGGGCATTGGCAACCGCGAGCAGGTGGTGGATGACCTGATTATGGCGGCCATTAAACAAATCGCTTTGCCGCAGCAAAACCAATTGCCGCGCAGCACTACAGAATTTGCAGCTTGTTTGGATAAAGTGAATGAACAGTTGATTGTGCAGGCGCAAGCCTTGGAAAACAGTTTGCAAGCCAGCCTGGCACTTTTGGTGGATTTAAAGAAGCAGCTAAAGCAGCAAAAAAATATGTTGATGCTGGCCTATAGCTTGGGCGATATACAGCAGCAATTGGCGGAACTTTTTTACCCCGGCCTGGTATATAACACACCGGGCGAGTGGTTTGCCCAGTACCCGCGCTATTTGCGCGCCATAGGTTTGCGCCTGGAAAAGGCTTTGCTCAACCCGCAAAAAGATAAATTGGGTTTACAGCAGGTGGCGCCTCATCGCCAGCGGTTGTTGGACTATCTGGCCAAAGTTGGCGACTACCGTTTGCAGCAAAATAACGAGCTAATGGATTACCGCTGGTGGTTGGAGGAGTTGCGGGTATCGCTGTTTGCCCAAACCCTGAAAACCCAGGTGCCAGTATCGGATAAGCGTATGGATAAGCAGTGGGAGCAAGCCATGGCCGCCGCCGGGTAAAGGCGATCTTACCTTGCTGTTAAGGTCAGTGTTGCCATTAAATTCACCGGCGATCTGTAACAAGCCGCGCCCTTGTGCATCTATGGGTAGCGCTATTGCTTATACCGCCAGATGCCCCTGATGCTGCCGGGCTATGCGGCGGTGGAATTGTGCTAGTGTTAATGCCGTTGTGTGTTGTGTTCTATCTCTTTAAACCTATCCAAGGAGTTATACGATGAATAACAAACCCTCTTCTTTATCCCTGATGATTGGCGCTGCTTTTGCTGCATCGACTGCTCTCGCTCCTATGGCTTCGGCTGCCGATGCCAGCTTTGCTGCCAACAACCTGTCAGCGGGTTACACCCTGGCGGAAAATACTGAAGGCAAGTGTGGCGAAGCCAAATGCGGTGCCGAGCATAAAAAAGATGGCGAAGGCAAATGCGGTGAGGGCAAATGCGGCGAAGGTAAGTGCGGTGCCGATAAGAAAGCCGAAGGTGAAGGCAAATGTGGCGAAGGTAAATGCGGCGGCGATAAAAAAGCCGAAGGTGAAGGCAAGTGTGGCGAAGGTAAATGTGGCGGCGATAAAAAAGCCGAGTAAACCTTCCCGGTTGAGTAATCTATCCCATGTCAGTGAATTCATTCACGGCTAATGTATCCGGCGCGGGCCTGGGCCTGCGCCGGAGCTTGCTAAAAACCCTTAGCGAAACCAACACGGCCAGTATTCAGTTTATGGAAGTGGCGCCGGAAAATTGGATTGGGGTTGGCGGCCGGCTGGGCAAACAGCTGCGCAGTTATACCGAGCGCTTTCCCTTTGTTTGCCACGGTTTGTCTTTGTCGATTGGTTCACCCGCACCCTTGAATCGCGAGCTGTTGTTAGCCATTAAACAATTTATGGCAGATCACCAGGTCCGCTACTATTCCGAGCATTTGAGTTATTGCAGCGACCAGGGGCAGCTGTACGATTTATTGCCCATCCCCTTTACCGAAGAAGCAGTGCATTATGTGGCGGCGCGTATTCGCGAAGCACAGGATATTCTCGGCCAGCGCATTGCCATTGAAAATGCCTCTTACTATTGCGCACCGCAACAGGAAATGAGCGAGGCGGAATTTATCAACGCGGTTATCCGCGAGGCAGATTGCGCGCTCCTGCTCGACGTGAATAATATTTACGTCAACAGCATTAATCACCATTACGACCCCCACGCATTTTTGCGTTCGCTGCCGGGCGAGCGCATCGCCTATATTCATGTGGCCGGCCATTACTGCGAAGCAGAGGATTTGCGGGTGGACACCCACGGCGCTGCTGTCATTGACCCGGTATGGCAATTATTGGCCGAGGCCTACCAGCATTTTGGTGTAAAACCAACCTTGTTGGAGCGCGATTTTAATCTGCCGCCACTGGCGGAATTGTTGGCAGAGTTGCAGCAGATTAGCGCTATACAAACGGCTAGTGTGCAGCGCCAGAGTGAGCCGCTTGCGCTATGAAATCCTTCCAGCAAACCCAACTGGCCTTTGCCGCCCATTTGCGCGACCCGCAACACAATCCGCCACCGCCGGCAATTGAAGACAGGCGCATGGCCATTTATCGCGATTTAATCTTCAACAATATTGAAAGTTTTATTGCCGGTGCCTTTCCAGTATTGCGCAGCATTACCAGCGATAGTGATTGGCAATTACTGGTGCGGGATTTTGTAGTGCAACACCGCGCCCAAACGCCTTATTTTTTGGAAATCAGCCAGGAATTCCTTGCCTATTTAATGCAAACCCGCGGCCTGCGCGAAACCGATCCCGCGTTTATGATTGAGCTGGCCCATTACGAATGGGTGGAGCTGGCCTTGGATGTGGCCGAGGCCGAGTGGGATATCGCCAAGCCTTTGCCTGCATCGTTAATGGATACCTGTATACAGGTGTCGCCTTTGGTGATGAACCTCTGCTATTCCTATCCGGTACATAAAATTGGCCCCGGTTTTATGCCTACAGAGGTAGTGCCAACCTATTTGGTGGTATATCGCAATCGCGCCGATCAGGTGAAATTTATCGAAGCCAATGCGCTCACCCATCGCCTACTGCATTTGCTGCAAACATCGCCAAACCAGCCTTTATGGGCGCATTTACAGCTACTCGCCCAGGAGCTGCAACACCCCAATCCCCAGTTACTTAACCAGCAGGCCGAAACCTTACTGCAAGAGTGGTATGGCCTGGGCCTTGTCGGTGCAATCTAAACCCTAACCCCTTGGGGGTAATTGGTTGTGCCTAAAAAATAACCTGAATTTGATTTTTAGATGCCCAATACTAGTCTTAGTGGGGCGGATTTATCGTTTTTCCCTATAAGCCCGCCTGCGCTGTCACACAAGTGTCATAAATCATTCACATAATAGTCGCAGAACCGTAACCAAAGCTTCATTCGTCTGTCATGAAAAATTGCCTTAGGCAGCAGGTGTTTGAACCGGGGATAAGGTTGTTAACAGTGCCAACCAGGCACGGGCGACAAATACAAAGCTCTCACAAACACACTGTCTTCAAGGAGACGACTCCATGAAAAAATCCCTACTTGCTCTGTTGATTGCATCTGCACTGCCCCTGGCGGCCCCGGCCGAAGTGGTTGTTTATGGTAAGGGCAATGTTTCGCTGCAACATGCTGATGAAGAAGCCAGCGGCGATAAAATTGAATTGGTTAGCAATGCTTCGCGCATTGGTTTGAAAGGCAGTGAGCAAATTAGCGACGGCCTTAAAGCTATTTACCAATTTGAATACCAAACTGAAGTGGATGATGGCAGCGGTAGCAGTGGCACCTTTGGCCAGCGCAATATCTACATAGGTTTGCAGGGGGCCGCCGGTACTATTATGGGTGGCCATTTTGATACTCCCACCAAGGTGGCGCAGGAAAAAATCGACCTGTTCAATGACCTGGAAGGTGATATCACCCAGATATTCAAAGGCGAAATTCGCGCAAGCAATATTGTGCAATACGTAACCCCAACTTTTGGCGGTGGTTTCTCCGGCTCTGTGGCTTATA
>CAMLRI010000090.1 GCA_946482385.1 uncultured Cellvibrio sp. | reverse complement strand
TATACCGGCAGCTGGTACAAAGCCGAAGCATCACTCGACCTGAGCCCAGCAGAAGGTTTCGGCCAAGGCGAGACCAAAATGTTCCGCGCCGGTGTAGAGGTATCTCCCTTTAGCTGGCTGCAACTGCGCGGCGGTATCCAACGCGATATGGAAGATACTATTCCCGATGCCTACACAGTGGGCCTGGGGCTTTCACCCTTTGGTGTAATCAACCTTGATGTGGCTGCCTTTAGCGGTTCTGATGATGCTGTGGGCGGTGCTGTGCAGCTGGGTTTGCGCTTCTAAATATTTATCGTCACATACAAAAACAAAACGCGCCTAAGGGCGCGTTTTGTTTTTTTAGCTATTAATAAATTTTAAATCTTAAACCACATCTCACACGCGGAAGCGCCCTACCAACTGCCGCAGCTGCTGCGACAACTCATTCAAGCGCTGGCTTTGCACCGCTGTTTTTGCCGCATCTGCCGCTGTGTACTGGGCCAGTTCGTTAATTTGCACCAGGTTTTTGTCGATGTCTGCCGTTACCGCACTCTGCTCTTCCGCGGCGGCGGCAATTTGCAGGGTCATGTTAGAAATTGTTTTTACCGCATTGCCAATACCCTGCAAGGAGGCACCCGCATCATTGGCGGAGTGGACAGCTTCATCCGTCATTACCGCGCTGGCATTCATGGCGGTTACCGCCTGCTGCACACCGCCCTGCAACTGGCCGAGCATGCCCTGAATATCCTGGGTTGAGTGTTGGGTGCGGCTGGCCAGGGTGCGCACCTCGTCGGCTACCACCGCAAAACCGCGCCCCTGTTCACCAGCGCGCGCCGCTTCAATGGCCGCATTCAGGGCGAGCAAATTGGTTTGCTCTGCCACACCGCGAATCACATCAATTACAGAGGTAACTTTTTGCGCTTCGCTTTCCAATTGCTCGATGGTGTGCGCCGTTTGCGATATATGTGCCGCCAAATCTCGCACCTGGTTTACCGCCTGCTGGATGCTGGCATGGCTGGCATCGGTGGTATCAGCGGCTGCCTTGGTATTTTGCGCCGTATCACTGGTGTTGCGCGCCACTTCCTGAATGGCCATAGTCAATTCGTTAACCGCTGTTACCACCATAGTAATGGCATGGCACTGCTGGTCTGCTGCCTGCTGGCTGGTACTGGACACCTGCAATAGCGATTCCGCCGCACGGGATACCTCATCGGTATTGCGCAACACCTCGGCAATAATCCCCTGCAACTTCGCCATAAATTGATTCACATGGCCGGCCAGTTGGCCCAGTTCATCGCGACTGTCTACATCAATGCGCACTGTGAGGTCACCATCGCCTTCCGCAATATTTTGAATGCGGTCGCTAATGCGGTTGAGCGCGCGAATTACCACCAAAGGTAAAAAGGCCACCGCCAAAAAGCTCACCGCCACACCCAGCACCACCATGGCCAATAAACTGGCCGAAGCTGTTCGGGTTTCCTCTTCAGCGATGCGGGTAAACTCATCCACATAAACCAAGCGCTTTTCTTGTAGCTCATCCAGATAAGTACGCACATGCTCAAAAGCCTGAGCCGCAGAACCATAGGAAAGCGTTTGCGCCGCCTGATTATCGCCAGCTTGCACCAGGCTCAGCACCTGGTCAGCGAGCTTGCGCCAGGCCTGGTAGCGGCGCAAAAATTCATCGCGCTCACTGGCGCTGGCAGTGTTGGATATTTTGAGGGATTCCAATACCCGATCGTGGGTTTGCTGGGCGTTATCGGCTTGCTCTTTCAGCAGCGCCGCATCATGGCGGTTGAGTTGGATCAGCGCGCGCTCGGCGGTTAGGGCTTGGTATAAATCGCGGTCGGCCTGAATCATCAATTGAATTTCAGGCAGGTTAACCTTGGCAATGCGCGCTGCATCCCGGCTTAGTTTTTGAGTCATGGTGATCGCCAGAAAACCCAAGCCAACCACCAGTAATAATAAAATGACCAGCGGCAGGGTAAGCTTCCAGCGAAAGCCCATATTTTGATACCAGGAAAACATAATGACACCTCGAAAGTACTTATCTTGATGTCGTTAAGACTAGTTGAAATTTATGCCGCCGTTATAAAAACTTCAGGCTTATTCAATTGCCGTCGCAATGTATTTGAGTTGCAAATAATCATCCAAACCATAGCGCGAACCCTCCCTGCCCCAACCCGATTCTTTAATACCACCGAAGGGTGCCATCTCATTGGAGATGCTGCCGGTATTCAGGCCCAACATGCCGGTTTGCAGCTGCTCGGCCAAACGCCAGCGGCGGGCGCTGTCGCGGGTGTAGGCGTAGGCCGCCAGGCCATAGGGGCTATCGTTGGCCCAGGCGATCACTTCCGCTTCGCTATCAAAGGGGATAAGTGCAGCCACAGGGCCAAAAATTTCTTCCTGCACCAGCGCCGATCTGTGGGTCACCCGGGTAAGAATTTGCAGCGGATAAAAATGCCCCTGGCTTTGCTGCTCTGCCGTGAGTGCAGCCGAATAGATCAGGGTCGCCCCCTCTTGTACTGCTGCGCTCACCAATCGCTCTACCTTGGCCACCGCCTTGGCAGAAATCAGCGGCCCCAGGTGCACGCCATCAACCAAGCCATTGCCGATTGCCAACCGGGCACTGGCGGCAACCAATTTTTGGGTGAAGGCATCGTAAATCGAGCTGTGTATGTAGAAACGATTGGCGCAAATACAGGTTTGCCCGGCATTGCGGAATTTGCTGGCAATAGCACCGGCCACAGCGGCATCCAGGTCGGCATCTTCAAACACGATAAAAGGCGCGTTGCCGCCCAACTCCAGGCTAATGCGTTTCACCTGGGGGGCAATTTGCGCCAGCAATTGTTTACCCACAGCGGTGGAGCCAGTGAAGCTCAGTTTTTTAATTTCTGGATGGCCGCAAAACACCTGCCCCAGAGCGGCGGCCCCGGTGCTGGGCAGTATGTTAATCACACCATCCGGAATACCCGCCTCCTGCGCCAACTGCGCCAGGGCTAAAGCCGATAGAGGCGTTTCCGCTGCGGGCTTGGCCACCAGGGTGCAACCGGCAGCCAGAGCCGCTGCCATTTTGCGGGCGAGCATGGCATTGGGGAAATTCCAGGGAGTAATCAAAGCCACCACGCCCACTGGTTGCTTGATGGCCAGCAATTGTTGGCCGGTATGGCTAGCAGGAATCAGATCGCCATAAATGCGGCGGGCCTCATCGGCAAACCAATCGATATAACTGGCGCCATAGGCAATTTCAGCGCGGGCTTCAGCCAGTGGTTTGCCCTGCTCCAGGGTCAGCAGTTGTGCCAAGGCTTCCAGATGGGTAGTGATCAAATCAAACCAGCGGCGCAGCAAACGGCTGCGTTGTTTGGCGGGCAGTGATGCCCAGGGAGCCTGGGCATTGGCAGCGGCAACTATGGCACGTTCGGCATCGGCTACCGACGCATCGGCCACCTGGGCGATTAGCTCCCCCGTGGCCGGGTTGTTAACGGGAAAATGCTTGGCGGGGCTGGCATCACACCAGGCGCCCCCGATAAACAATTGTTGCTTTAACACACCGGAGGCCAGTGCCAACATAAATGCTTACCTCTGGCTAGGCTGATTTTTTAGGCAGTGGCCGCACACCGATTTTGCGGATGCTATTGCCTTCCACCTCGGCCACCGTCCAGGAAATATTGCTCCACTCGGCATGGTCGCCCACAACCGGCAAACCACCTACCAAATAAGTCAGCAATTCGCCGATGGTTTTGTATTGCTCCAGGCCTTTGCGGTCGAGGGAATAAAGCATGGCCAAATCGGCCAGTTCGGCATCGCCCTGGATAATAAAGTCGCCAAAAAAGTGAACGTCCAGGCTGCGCTTGGGTGGCACACTGAACAGCCGCCCCAGCGCTGGCAGGTCTTCATCGTGGCCGAGTACACACAGCACATCGCCTGTCATCAAGCGGGTACTGCCGCTGGGGTGGAGCAGCTCCTTACCGCGAAACAGCGCCGCGATACGGGTGTTCTCGGGCATGTGCAAATCCCTCAGGCTGGCACCAATACACCACTTTTCCGCCCCCAATTTGTAGATAAACAACTCCCATTGGCTGGCCAAATTAATTTCCAAACCGGCGCGGGAATAAGGCAAGGGCACCGAGGGCACTTCCACCTTGGCCAGCTTGGCAGCCCACCCCAGGGTTGTACCTTGCAATAACAGGGAAACCAGCACAACAAAGAACGCCACATTAAAAAACAGCTGGGCGTTTTCCAGGCCGGCCATTAACGGAAACACCGCCAAAATAACCGGCACAGCACCGCGCAGCCCCACCCAGGAAATAAAGGTGCGCTCTTTCCAGTTGAAACTGCGAAAAGGCAAAAGGCCAACAAAAATGGAGAGCGGACGGGCAAACAAAATCATCCACAGCGATAACAGCAAAGCCGGCACAGCAATAGGCAACAGATGGCTGGGCGTTAACAATAATCCCAGCACCAGGAACATACCTATCTGGCTCAACCAGGCCATGCCATCAAACATGTGCAATATGCCGTGGCGGTTGCGGATGGGGCGATTGCCCAGCAACAGGCCGCAAACATAAATAGTGATAATGCCGCTGCCGCCAATGGCACTGGAAAATGCAAATAGCATAATCCCGCCGCTCACTGCCAACAGTGGGTAAAGGCCATCGGCGATGTGGATGCGGTTGATAATTTGCAGCAGCAGCCAGCCGCCGCCCAACCCCAATAAAATGCCCACACCAAACTGTTGTACAAAACTGCCCAGCACACCCCAGCCAATACGGGATTCGCCCGCGGCAATAATGCCGATGAGGGTGACAGTGAGGAACACCGCCATAGGATCGTTAGTGCCGGATTCAATTTCCAAAGTGGAGCCAACCCGCTCGTTAAGCCCTTTGCCATTGAGTAAGTTGAACACCACGGCGGCATCGGTAGAGCCGACAATCGCGCCAACCAACAGGCCTTCCAGCAGGGTTAAATCAAACAGCCAGGCAGCCGCGATACCCGTTAATCCCGACGTGATTATTACCCCGAGAGTGGCCAACGACATAGCCGGCCAGAGTGCCACCCGGAAAGTAGCTACCCGGGTGCGCATACCGCCATCGAGCAGAATAATCGCCAGTGCCAGGTTGCTCACCAAATAGGCCACGGAATAATTATCGAACACTATCCCGCCCGGGCCATCAACACCGGCCAACATGCCAACACCGAGAAAAATTACCAGAATGGGTACGCCAACACGGGTGGATACAGAGCTAAATAAAATACTGGCCGCTACCAGCACTGCGCCCACAAACAACACCTGATTAACCGTTGTAGCGTCCAAAAAGCAGCCCTATATCAAGAGGTTAACAAAATAACTCAAAATTCATGCCGAATTTAAACCGATAAACTGCCAGCTTGTCAAAACAACCACCAGGCGGCACCGGCCAAGCGCCTTGGCAGCAAAAAACGGCGATAGTCCAGAGGAGCCGATTCCGGCTATAATCGCCGGCCTTTTTGTCATCGCGCGCGCCCTCCCCATGCTCAAACAAGATGCCCTGCAACAGCTGGCCAGTCTCAAGTCTAGCCTTGTTGCCCAAAAAGATATTGCCCAAGGCATTATCCGCACCACCCTCAAACGCTTTGGCTTCATTATTCTCGACGATGGCCGCGAAGCTTTTCTCGACCCGGAGCAAATCATCAAAGTACTGCCGGGCGATCGCGCTGAAGCAGAGATCACCACCAACGCCAAAGGCCAATACGAGGCCAAGCTCACCAAACTGCTGGAGCCGGGCTTAAAAGAATTTGTCGGGCGCTATGTCAGCAAAGGCAACAATTTTTTTGTTGAGCCAGATGTCATTCACTTTAATCGCTGGCTGTTTGTGCCGCCGCAGGATCGCAAAGGCCTGGCTGAAGGCGACCTGGTGCAGTGCGAGATAGCCCGCCACCCCTTCCACAGCGATGGCAAAGCCCAGGTGCGTATTGTGAAACGCTTGGGCAATCCCAGCGAACCCGGCATTGAAAGCCGCTACGCCATAGCCCGCTTCCAGTTACCCTGCGAGTGGCCCGCCCAGGCGCAAAACCAGGCCAGCAGCATTCACTGGTCGCCACTGGTGTTTGACCAAGGCGAGCAGGATTTAACCCACCTGCCCTTTGTCACCATAGACGCGGAAACCACCCGCGATATGGATGATGCGATTTATATCCAGGCCAACGACCAGGGCTGGGAATTGTTCAGCGCTATCGCCGACCCCAGCAAACATATCGACTTCAACAGCCCCCTGGAGCAAGCCGCCCGCGCCCGCGCCAGCACCCACTACCTGCTTGGCAACACGCTCACCATGCTGCCGGTAGATTTATCCCAGGAAACCTATTCCCTGGTGGCAGAACAAAAACGCCCGGCGCTGGTATGCCGTATGCAAATCAGCAGCAGCGGCCAGATTACCCACTATGAATTCAGTGAAGCGATCATTCGCTCTCACCACAAGCTCAGCTACCAAGGTGTGGCCGACACACTGGCAAGCACCGAGCCAACCGGCATAAGCACAGAGCTGTTACAGCACCTTTACGCGCTGCGCGATTTCGCCCAGGCGCGCAGCCTATACCGCCAGCAACATAACCTGCTGATGGAAGATCGCCCCGATTATATTTACCTGCTCAATGAGCAGAAAAAAATTGAGCGCATTGAAAAACGCGAGCGCAATATCGCCCACCGCATTGTGGAAGAAGCCATGCTCGCCACCAACCTCTGCGCCGGCGAATTGTTTAGCAACAACCCTGGCTATGGCATTTTTTCCAGCCACATAGGTTTTCGCCCCGAGCGTTTGGGCGATGCCCTGAGTTTGCTGCAGGAGGATCGCCCCGACCTTACCCCAGGCGACCTGACCCAACTGGAAAACTATTTACCCCTGTTCCGCGAGCTGCGCCTCAACCAACAGCAACATCCCAACAATGCGTATTTGCATTCGCTGTTGCAGCGCCAACTGCAAGCCGGCGCCCTCTCTTTTGAACCTGTACCGCACTTTGGTTTGGGCTTTAGCGCCTATGCGATGGTGACTTCCCCCATTCGCCGCTATAACGACTACTTCAACCACCTGGGTATTAAGCGTTTGTTGCGCGGTGAGCCGCCCCTGGCGCTGGAAAATCCCGCACAATTTGTTGAACAACTGCAGCACCAACTGAACCAGGGCCGCCAAGCCTGCCGCTTTACCGAAACCTGGCTGGCATGCCAATACCTCAGCCAGCATATTGGCAGCGTCCACACTGGCCAAATCGCTTTGGTAAACTCTATCGGCATAGGTATGCGCCTGGACGATTGGGGCTTTGAAGGTTTTGTCACCCTGGTAACTAAAGACAGCGACATCAAAGCGCAATTTGATTCGCGCCGGTTAAGCATCACCATCGAAGGCAACACCTACCGCATTGATGAACAGGTACAGGTGATTGTGGACGAAGTGGATATCGACAAACGCCGCGTTGCCCTGAGCCTGGTGGATGAAGCAACTGCCGAGCGCCTGCGCGCCTGGCTGGAA